>JBBFMG010000006.1:0-23410 GCA_037478575.1 Burkholderiales bacterium
CAGCCGTCCCGCGCGGACTTGGATGCGCTGGTGGAGGCGCTGGAACGCCTGCAGTTCGGCCGGGTGGAAGGAGCGGACCTGGCCGCGATCCGACAGCGCTGGCTCGCAGCGCTGAACCGGCTGCCGCTTACTTGATAAGCTTGAGGTGCCCGCCGCGGGGAGCTCTGGGCGGTTGGGGCGGCTCACCGCCGGGCGTCATCGGCGAGGTTCCACCCCCGGCCGCGGGATGCCCCCCGCCGGCCTCAGGCTGGGGCGCCTGTTCCGGGACCTGGAAAAACATCCCCTGCCCGGTTTCCTTGGAAAAGATGCCGGAAACGGCCTCGATGGGAATTTCCAGCTCGCGGGAGACGCCGTTGAAACGCGCCGCGAAGCGGATGAAGTCGTTGTCGATCTTGAGCTTGTGGGTGGCCGTGTAGCTGATGTTGAGTACGATCTGGCCGTTTTTCACGTACTCCATGGGCACGCGGGTGCGGGCATCCACCTGCACCGCCAGGTAGGGCGTGTAACCCTGGTCCACGCACCACTCGTAGATGGCGCGGATCAGGTAGGGCTTGGTGGAAGGCTCGAACATGGGCGTAGGCTTAGACGCGCGCAGGGCAGCGGCCGCCGGGGCCTGGGTCGGGAAAGCCGCGCAGGGCCGCATGAGCGGCCGGGTGAAGCCTGTCTGCCCTGCGTCTGCCGGTCATCGTCTTACCTTTCCGCCGGGCGCCCCGGATGCCCAGCCTCATTTCCGCATCGCCTTTTCCGACGGCGTCATGGCCTCGATGAAGGCCGGCCGCGAGAACAGACGCTCGGCGTATTTGAGCACGGGAGCAGCCTGCTTGGGCAGCTGGATGCCGTAATAGTCGAGGCGCCACAGCAGGGGGGCGATGGCCACGTCCAGCATGGAGTATTCGTCGCCCAGCATGTATTTCTGCTTCTGGAACACCGGCGCGATCAGGGTCAGGTGATCGCGGATGATGGCACGCGCCTTGTCCGCTTCCTTCTTGGGACCCTTTTCCAGCGTGTCGATGTGGCAGAACAGCTCGTTCTCGAAGCGGAACAGGAACAGCCGCGCCCGCCCGCGCATCACCGGATCCGCCGGCATGAGCTGGGGATGGGGAAAGCGTTCGTCGATGTATTCGTTGATGATGTTGGCTTCGTGCAGCACCAGGTCGCGCTCCACCAGCACCGGCACGCGGTTGTAGGGGTTCATCACCGCGATGTCTTCCGGCATGTTTTCCACGTCCACGTCGATGACCTGGAAATCCATGCCCTTTTCGTAGAGCACGATGCGGCAGCGTTGGCTGAAGGGGTCGGTGGTCCCCGAATACAAAGTCATCATAGGCGTTTACCTGTAGCGTATGCTCACTGGCCCCATTAGATGGGGGAGGGCGGCGCGGGTTCAAGGGCGGGGCCACAATGGACGAGGGGCGGAACCGCCGTTCCGCCCCCGCCCGGCCAGGCCCTGCATGGGCCGTTCGCGGTGCCTTCAGTGCACGTCCTTCCAGAACTCCTTCTTCAGGTAGTAGGTGAGGACCGCCAGGCCCAGCAGGAAGAAGATCACGATGATGCCCAGCTGCTTGCGCTGGGCCTGGGCCGGCTCGCCCATGTAAACCAGGTAGTTCACCAGGTCACCCATGGCGGCATCGTACTCGGCACGGCTCATCTTGCCCGGCTTGACCAGCTCGAACCGGTCGAACACGTGCTGCTCGCGGCCTTCGTGATCCTTGACCGTCTTGAAGTGCGCCACCTGCTCGCCCTGGAGCTCCCACAGCACGTGGGGCATGCCCACGTTGGGGAACACGGTGTTGTTCCAGCCAGTAGGACGCGACGGATCCCGGTAGAAGCTGCGCAGGTAGGTATAGAGCCAGTCCGGATCCCGCGAGCGGGCGATCACGGTGAGGTCCGGCGGCGTGGCGCCGAACCAGGCCTTGCCGTCCGCCGGGCGCAGGGCGATGGTCATGGGCTCGCCCACCTTCTCCCGGGTGAACAGCAGGTTGTCGGCGATCTGCTGCTCGGTCAGCCCCAGGTCGGTCAGGCGCGAGTAGCGCATGTAGTTGGCGCTGTGGCAGTTGAGGCAGTAGTTGACGAACAGGCGGGCGCCCTTCTGCAGGGAGATCCTGTCGTTGACGTTGACGGGCGCGCGATCCAGATGCACCGCCGCACCGCTGGCGAAAGCAACGGCCGGAAGCCACGCGAGCATGAAGAGGATCAGTTTGCGTTTCATTATCCAGTCACCCTTTCCGGTTCCGGTTTGGTCTTGTCGATCCTGGTGTACCAGGGCATGAGCAGGAAGAACAGGAAGTAGATCACGCTGAACACCCGTGCCAGCACGGTGTACACCGGCGTGACCGGCTGCATGCCCAGATAGGACAGCCCGATGAAGGAGATGGCGAACAGGGTGAGGGCGGTCTTGTAGAGCACGCCGCGGTAGCGGATGGATTTCACCGGCGACTTGTCCAGCCAGGGCAGGAAGAACAGCAGCACGATGGCCGCGCCCATGGCCACCACCCCGGGGAACTGGGAGCCCAGGATGGGCGGCACCGCCCGCAGGATGGAGTAGAAAGCCGTGAAATACCACAGCGGGGCGATGTGCTCCGGCGTCTTCAGGGGGTCGGCCGGGATGAAGTTGTTGGCCTCGAGGAAATAGCCCCCCATTTCCGGCGCGAAGAAGATGATGGCCGAGAACACGATCAGGAACACCACCACGCCGAAGATGTCCTTCACCGTGTAGTAGGGGTGGAAGGGAATGCCATCCAGCGGCTTGCCGGTAGTCGGATCCTTTTTCTTCTTGATCTCGATGCCGTCGGGGTTGTTGGAGCCCACTTCGTGCAGCGCCACCAGGTGCACGAACACCAGGGCGATCAGCACCAGCGGCAGGGCGATCACGTGGAAGGCGAAGAACCGGTTCAGGGTGGCATCCGAAATCACGTAGTCACCCCGGATCCACACCGCCAGATCGGGACCGATCACGGGAATGGCGGCAAACAGGTTGACGATCACCTGGGCGCCCCAGAAGGACATCTGGCCCCAGGGCAGCAGGTAGCCCAGGAAGGCCTCGGCCATCAGCGCCAGGTAGATCAGCACGCCGAAGATCCAGATCAGTTCGCGCGGCTTGCGGTAGGAGCCGTACATGAGGCCGCGGAACATGTGCAGGTACACCACCACGAAGAACATGGAGGCGCCCGTGGAGTGCATGTAGCGGATGAGCCAGCCCCAGTCCACGTCGCGCATGATGTATTCCACCGCGGCGAAGGCCAGGCCCGCATCCGGTTTGTAGTTCATGGTGAGGAAGATGCCGGTGACGATCTGGATCACCAGCACGAGCAGGGCGAGGGAACCGAAGAAATACCAGAAGTTGAAGTTCTTCGGCGCGTAGTACTCGGAGAGATGGGCCTTCCAGGTGGCGGTGAGGGGGAACCGCTCGTCCACCCAGGCGAGGAGTTGCTGCATCTTGGTCATGTTCTTACGCTCCCTTGGTATCTTCGCCGATCAGGATGCGAGTATCGGTCACGTAACGGTGGGGAGGCACCACCATGTTGGTGGGCGCAGGCGAGCCCTTGAACACCCGCGCCGCCAGGTCGAAGCGGGAACCGTGGCAGGGACAGTAGAAACCGCCGTGCCAGTCGGGGCCGGTCTCGTTGTCCGAAACGGGTTTGAGCTTGGGACTCGGCGAGCAACCCAGGTGGGTGCAGATGCCGATGACCACCATGTACTCGGGTTTGATGGCCCGGTGATTCTTGCAGTACTCGGGCTGGATGGAGCTTTCGGATTTGGGGTCGGACAGGCGGTCGTCGTGTTTGTCCAGGAGGTCCAGCATTTCCTTGGTGCGGTAGATCACCCACACCGGCTTGCCGCGCCATTCCACGGTGGCATAGCTGCCGGGCTCGATCTTGCTGATGTCCACCTCCACCGGGGCGCCGGCGGCCTTGGCCCGCTGACTGGGGTTCATGCTGGCGATGAACGGCCAGGCCGCCGCCAGCACGCCCGCCCCACCCACCACCGAGGTGGCGACGATGAGACGGCGGCGGGTGCGATTGACTCCTTGGTTGCTCATATCCCGTCCTGTCGAAATGGTGAAAAAGGCAAAAGCGGCATTCTAACCAAAAGCCCGGGCCAAATAGAAGCCCCACTCTCGTATCTTTTTGATTCTCATCAAGTTAGACCGGGTTGGGGAGGTCGATAAAACGATGTTCGAGCCCGAATTGGGCAGCCAGATGCTCGCCCAGGGCGCGAATGCCGTCGCGCTCGGTGGCATGGTGCCCGGCGGCGAGGAAGGCCACGCCGGATTCCCGGGCGAAGTGCACGTTGTGCTCGGAAGCTTCGCCGGTGAGATAGGCGTCCACGCCCAGGGCCGCCGCCGTCTCGAACCAGCCTTGGGCGCCGCCGCTGCACCAGGCGATGCGCCGGATGGGCTGGTGGGGCGCCCCCACCACCAGGGGCGCACGCCCCAGCGCCTGGGTCACCCGTGCCGCGAATGACTCGAGCAGGCAGGGTGTTTCCGGCTCGCCCACGGCGATCAGGCCCTGCTCCCCCGCCCATTCCTGCACCTTGAGCCCCAGCCGCCGTCCCAGCTGCGCGTTGTTGCCCAGCTCGGGATGGGCATCCAGGGGCAGGTGGAAGGCAAACAAGCTCACGTCATGGGTCAGCAGCAGGCGGATGCGCGCGCGCTTGACGCCGACGATGGGGGCGGGCTCGTTTTTCCAGAAATAGCCGTGGTGCACCATGACCGCGTCGGCCCCCGCTTCGATGGCCGCTTCCAGCAGGGCGAGACTCGCACTCACGCCGGTGACGATACGCCGCACCTCGGGCCGGCCCTCCACCTGCAGACCGTTGGGGCAATAGTCCCGGAAGCGGGCGGTGTCCAGCAGCGTGCGCGTATAATGGTCCAGGTCTGCCAGCCGCATTGCCTCGTCTCCCAATGAAAAAGCTCTGGCTGCTGTTCGCCCAGTTCACCACCCTGTGCGTCGCGGCCCTGTTCGTGATCAGCGTGTTCCGGCCGGAGCTCCTGCGGCGCGAGGCCGGGCCGGTGGCCCAGCGCGGGCCGATGGCCGTCGCGCCGGCAGGGGCCCTGCCGGCGCCCGCATCCTACCGCCAGGCGGCGAAAAAGGCGATGCCCGCAGTGGTCAACATCTACACCAGCCGGGAGGTGCAGTCCGCGCCCCACCCCCTGCTGGACGATCCCCTGTTCCGCCGCTTCTTCGGCGACCGCTTCCCCAGCCGCCCCCAGCGGGTGGCCAGCCTGGGCTCGGGCGTGATCGTGGACCGCCGCGGCTACATCATCACCAACCACCACGTAATCGAGTCCGCCGAAGCCATCGAAGTCCTGCTCGCCGATGGCCGCAGCGCGCCGGCCCGGATCGTGGGCTCCGATCCGGAGACGGATCTCGCCGTGATCCGGATCGATCTGCCCGATTTGCCCACCATCGAGTTCGGCCATGCCGACCGGCTGGAAGTGGGCGACGTGGTGCTCGCCATCGGCAATCCCTTCGGCGTGGGCCAGACAGTGACCATGGGCATCGTCAGCGCCCTGGGCCGCAGCCATCTTGGCATCAACACCTTCGAGGATTTCATCCAGACCGATGCCCCCATCAACCCCGGCAACTCCGGCGGCGCTTTGGTGGACACCAACGGTGCCCTGGTGGGCATCAACAGTGCGATCTTCTCCCGCACCGGCGGCTCGCTGGGCATCGGCTTCGCCATTCCGGAGACCCTGGCGCAGCAGGTGATGACCCAGATCCTCCAGCACGGCGCCGTGGTGCGCGGCTGGATCGGCGTCTCCATGCGCGATCTCTCCCCGGAACTGGCCCAAAGCCTCAAGCTGCCCGAGGTGCGCGGCACCCTGGTGGTGGGCGTGCTGCGCGGCGGGCCGGCCGACCAGGCGGGTGTCCAGCCGGGCGACGTGTTGCTCCGCATCGACGGCAAACCCCTGCCGGATGCCAACGCCGCCCTGTCCACCATCGCCCAGCTTGCGCCGGGGCGGCGTGTGAGCGCCACGCTGCTGCGGCAAGGGCGCGAGCGTGAGGTGCAGATCGTGATCGCCCGCCGGCCCCCCATGCCGCGTCCCGAACCCGAGGAAGATCAGCCATGAGAAGAGCCGCCATCCGGGGGTTCTCCCTGATCGAGATGGCGGTGGTGCTGTTCATCGTGGTGCTGCTCTTGGGCAGCCTGCTGGTGCCGTTCGCGACCCAGGTGGAGCAGCGGCGCATGGCGGAGACGCAGAAGACGATGGAAGAAATCAGGGAGGCGCTGATCGGCTTCGCCGTCGCCCATGGCTGGCTGCCCTGCCCGGACCAAATGACCGGCGCTAACGGCAACGATGGCGTGGAAGACCGCACGGGTACCGGCTGCACCGAGGCGGAAGGCAACCTGCCCTGGGCCACCCTGGGTGTGGGCCGCCAGGACGCCTGGGGGAATCACTTCCGCTATCGGGTCACACCCGCCTTCGCCGATTCCGGCACCCCCTTTTCTTTCACCACCGCCGGCACCCTGCGGGTGTGTTCGGTGGCCAACTGCGCGGTCAGCGCGGCACTGGCCACAGACCTCCCCGCCGTGGTCGTCTCCCACGGCAAAAACGGCTATGGGGCGGTATCCGCCAACACCGCGCCGGGGGCCAACGCCACCTCACCCGCCCCCACCAGCCCGGACGAACTGCAGAACACCCATGCCCCGGGCTATGTCCCCGACGCTTTCGTCAGCCGCGCCGCTACGCCCACCGGCACGCCCGCGGGCGAATTCGACGACCTCGTCGTCTGGCTCTCCCCCTACGTCCTGTTCGACCGCATGGTCGCCGCGGGCCGCCTGCCCTGAGCCGTCCTTCAGGAGGCCGGCGCCGGGTGGTCGTTGGCCACCACCAGCCGCAGGGCGGGGCGCAGCTCGAAGCACACCCGCCCCACTTCGTTGTGCAGCAGCCTGAGCTGATAGCCCAGGGCCTCCGCCTGGCGCGCCGCCTGGTATAAGCCGATGCCGAAACCCGTGATGGAGGCCACGGGGGCCTCCAGCAGGCGGGCCGCCGTCTCCCGGCTCATGGGTAATCCCGTGTCACACACGGTGAAGGAGCGGCGGGGACCGGCGGCGAAGCGCACCCGGATCAGGATGCCCTTCTGCTGGGCGCGTTTCTTCAGGGCGTTTTGCAGCAGGTTGTCGGCCACGCTGTCGAACAGATCCACGGGGATGGGTGTGTCGTCCGGCTCGCCGTCCGCTTCGAAGCTGATGTCCTCGTCTTCGTAACGGGTGCGCAGGGCTTCCCACCACTGGCGCGCCGGCGCCTCCTCCTTGCCCACCAGCTGGGGCGCGCGCAGTTTCTTCAGGGTCTGGTCCAGGCGCGCCGTGATGAGGGGCAGCTGGCGCTTCATGAGGGCCTGCAGCGCCTCGGCCTGGTCGGCCTCGCTGGACTCCGCCGCCCGGCACAGGGTGGTGAGGGACTGCAGCAGGTTCTTCACGTCATGGGTGAGACGCGCCCCGGTCTCGTGAATCGCCTGCATGTAGGCGTTCTGGCGTTGCTCCCGCTCACGCAGCTTGGCTTCGTAAAAGAACTCGATCAGTTCCACCAGCAGCCGGGTGTGCATGGTCAGGGCGGGGGCGGGATGACTGCGGGTGTAGAGATCCAGGGCGAGGCGGCGCAGGGAGATTTCCAGGCAGTGAGCGGTGGGCAGACCGAATTCGCCCGCGAGGTCCGGCGTGCGCCAGGTCCCGCCGGACACCCAGGGCAGTTGCTCGATCTCCCCCATGGCCCCCTTGAGAAAGGCGTCGGGCTCGCGCTCGGCTTCCGCCAGCCGCGCCAGATTGCGCAGCCAGTCCTCGAAGGGGAGGCCCACACTCAGCAGATAGCGGGACAGGAGCTGGCCGAACCCGGCAAAACCCGCGCGCGGCTGCCACAGCCAGGCCAGCACGAGCAGCAGGGCAGCCAGGGCGAGCAGCGTGCCGGCCAGCGCAAGCAGATAGTGTTCGCCGCTCACGACCTTCAGGGCGAAGCTGCCCAGCACCAGCACCAGCACCAGCAGGAACAGCATCAGGCTGTAGATGAAATCCACCAGGTGGGGGCGTTCCGGGGCCGCCGCCTCCCGCCCCAGGAACAGGAGCAGGAGGGGAAAGACGGGCAGGCCGAAGCGCATGAGGGCGGTCACCGGTGCCGGCACGGGTTGGGCGTCGAACAGGTGGGGCACCACCCAGGTGAGCAGGATGCCCAGCAGATAGGTCCCGGCCAGCAGGGCAGCGAGCCGCGTGCGCCGATCCTCGATCCCCAGGGCGCGGCCGCCGACCAGCCCCACCAGCACGCCAATCCACAGCACCGCCGTCCACCAGCTCGCGGCGAGCACCAGCAGGCCGGCGAGCAGGGCGAGCGCCACGCCGGACAGGGGCCCCAGCGCCTGGTCGGTGCGCCACACCGGCTGCCAGAGCAGGAAAAAACCCAGATGGGCCAGCATGAAGGCCCGCGCCCACCAGGGATCCACCCCCCAGGCCAGGGAGGCGTGCAGGCTGAGGAGCATCAGTCCCAGCCAGAGATGGGGCCGTCTGCGCAGCCAGTCCGGCCGGCCCGGCGGGGAGGGTTCGGTCATGCCTGGGTCCATTTCGTCAAGGGGCGCGCCGGGGCGCGCCTCGTTTTGTTACCATCGGCGAGGTCGCCCATGAGCCAGATCCTCGCCATCGTCCGTCACACTGCCCTGGAAGCCCTGCGGGCACGCAGTCTCCTGTGGGCGCTGCTCACGCTCATCATCCTGTTCGCGCTGAGTCTCTTCCTGCGCGAGCTCGCCCTCACCGACAGCCAGCGCCTGCAAACGACGTTCCTCGCCGCGACCAGCCGGCTTGCCTGCGCCCTGGTCACGGCCGCGCTCATTATCGGCGCCGTGGTGCGGGAGTTCAACGAACAGGGGCATTTGCTGCTCCTTTCCCTGCCGCTGCCGCGCACGCGCTATCTGCTGGGCAAGTTCCTGGGCTTCGCGGCGGTGGCGCTGGTGCTCGCCCTCGCGAGTGGCTTTCTGCTTGCCCTGAACGCGCCGCCGGCGCTGGTGTTGGGCTGGAGTGTGAGCCTGCTGCTCGAACTTGGCATCGTCGCGGCCATGGCGGTGTTCGCCGCTTTCAGCCTGCGCCAGTGGCTGCCGGCGCTGCTGCTCACCCTGGGTTTCTACCTGCTCGCGCGCAGCATCGGCGGCCTGCAGCTCCTCGCCCATGCCGCAGCAACGGGCACCCCCTGGCTTGCCACGCTCACGGACGCGGTGGCCTGGCTGCTGCCCCGGCTGGATGGCTTCGCCGCCTCGGCGCGCCTGCTGGGTGAAACCGGCGGGCTGGCGGCGGCGCTCGTGCAGAGCCTGCTTTACTGTGCCCTGCTGCTCACCGCGGCGGCCGTCGATGTCACCCGGCGCGACCTCTGAACGGCCCCCGCGGCGGGGGCTGGTTTGGCTCCTCGTCCTGCTCCTGGCAGGCCAGCTTGCCTTACGCATGGCCGAGCCATTGCCGGCACCCCGCCCCGGCGCCCTGGGCTCACCGCCAAGGGTAGCGGTGCTGCGCGCCCTGAGCCTGGGAGAACCGGCGCCCCTGGCGGGTCTGCTCGCCCTGTGGCTGCAGACCGTTGACGACGCCCCGGGCGCGAGCACACCCTTCTTGGACCTGGACTACACGCGGCTGGAAGCGTGGCTTGCCACCCTGCTCGCCCTGGACCCCCACGCCGACTACCCCCTGCTTTTGGCCAGCCACGTTTACAGCCAGGTGCCCGACCCGGCCAGGGTGCGGCAGATGCTGGAATTCGTGCGCCGCGCCTTCGAGGCCGATCCCCACCGGCGCTGGCGCTGGCTCGCCCATGCCTCGTTGGTGGCCCGCCACCGGCTCGGGGATGCGCGCCTGGCCCTTGCCTACGCGCGCGAAGTGGCGCAACGGGCGCGGGGACCCGGCGTGCCCCACTGGGCGCGCCAGATGCCCATCTTCATCCTGGCCGACCTGGGGGAAGTGGAAGCCGCGCGCATCGAGCTCGGGGCCTGGCTCGCCTCGGGCGCGGTGACCGACCCCCGGGAACGCCATTTCCTCACCCAGACCCTGCTGGCGCTGGAACGCCGGGCCGCCGACGAAAAGCCGTCATCGCCGTCGAAAACACGACAGCCGCCGACCGTCGCGCCCTGAACGGAGGAGGCCAAGGCCCCGAAACGGCGCCCTGCTGAGGTGGCATGAAACTTGCGGGGCTGCTTGACCACAACCACAACAATCCTGGAACGACTGTGATGAAGGCAAGGCAGAGCGGCTTCACCCTGATCGAAATCGCCATCGTCCTGGTGATCATCGGCCTGCTCCTGGGCGGCGTGCTCAAGGGTCAGGAACTCATACAGAATGCCCGGGTGCGCAACATCATCGCCCAGCAGGACGGCATCAAGGCGGCGTTCTTCGGCTTCCAGGACCGCTATCGGGGCGTTCCCGGCGACTATCCCGCCAACCTCGCCAGCCAGAACATCCCGGGGGCCGGCACGACATGCGGCGGTGATGGCAACAGTCTGATCGAATCAACCACCGCCACGGGGTCCGCTTCGCCGGAATTCATTTGCGCCTGGTACCACCTGTCCAAGGCAGGCTTCATTACCGGCAACTACACTGGCACCGGCAACACCGCCAATGCCGACAATTCTCCGAGCAACCCCTTTGGCGGGCTGATCCAGCTCATCTTCGACGCCAACTATCTGGCCACCACGGCCAATCCGCCGGCGGTGCACAACATCAAGACCGGCATCAACATTCCCAGCACGGTGCTGGCCGAGGTGGACCGCAAGATCGACGACGGCAATCCGGCCACTGGCAGCTTCCGCTATTCTCCCTGGAACGTGCCCACCAGTTCCTCCTGCGTCACCAGTGCCACCCCCCGTGCCTGGGACAATACCGGCGCCCAGACCGTCTGCGGCGGCGTCACCCTGTTCTGAGGGTCCCTGCTAGCCGCGGGTGAGCCTGAGCTCGGCCAGGGCAAGGGCCTCCGGCAGGCCCATCAGGATCAACGAATCGCCTGCCTCCAGCCGCAAATCCGGCCCGGGCTCGACGCCACGCACCCCGTGGCGCCGCACGGCCGTGACCTGCACACCCAGGCTGTCCAGCTCCAGCTCGCCCAGGGTGCGGCCCAGGGTGGGGGCATGGTCCGGCAGCGTGACGGTGTAGAGCCGTGGCTGCACGGTCTCGGCGCCCTCCTCCGTTGCTTCACTCAAACCCAGGAAGAAGGCCTTGAGGAGGCTGTAGCGCTGCTCGCGCACCTGGCGCACACGCTTGACCACCCGTGACGGCGGCACGCCCAGCAGCATGAGGGCATGGGAGGCCAGCATCAGGCTGCCTTCCAGCACCTCGGGCACCACTTCCTGGGCACCGGCGGCGATGAGCTGGTCCATGTGGGCATCGTCCAGGGTGCGCACCACCACGGGCAGACCCGGACGGGCATGCTGTACCACGCCCAGCACCTTGAGGGCGGAGGGCACGTCGGCATAGGTCACCACCACCATGCGCGCCCGGGACAGGCCCGCCGCCATGAGCACCTCCAGGCGTCCGGCATC
This sequence comes from Burkholderiales bacterium, assembly GCA_037478575.1. Classification (GTDB taxonomy): domain Bacteria; phylum Pseudomonadota; class Gammaproteobacteria; order Burkholderiales; family Thiobacteraceae; genus Thiobacter. The sequence goes on from JBBFMG010000006.1 coordinate 11,496, forward strand.
GCCGTACACCACGCTCTCGCCGGCGGCGGCGGCCTGCTTGACCCGGACCGGGTCCAGGTCCAGGGCAATGAAGGGAACCTGTTCCTGATCCAGCAGGCGCGCCAGGATCTGCCCGCTGCGACCGTAGCCACAGATTATGACGTGGCCGGTGCGGCCGAAGCTGGTGGCGGCGATGGCGTGCAGCTCGGCGGCGCGGCTCATCCACTCGCTGGCGCACAGGCGGCGCACCAGGGCGTCGCTGTGCTGGATCACCAAGGGTGCGGCCACCATGGACAAAAGCATCGCGGCCAGCACCACCTGGCCCACGCCGGAGGCGAGCAGCCCGTGGGCGGTGGCCAGGGCAAGGAGCACCAGGCCAAATTCGCCCGCCTGCGCGAGCGACAGCCCCACCCGCCAGGCATCGGCGGTGCCCGCGCCGAGGAGTCGCGCCAGTCCCGCCACGATCGCCAGCTTGCCCAGCACCAGCGCCAGTGTGGCGAGCAGCACCCAGCCCAGCTGGTGCATCACCTGGGCGGGATCGAGCTGCATGCCCACGGTGATGAAGAACAGCCCCAGCAGCACGTCGCGGAAGGGCTTGATGTCCGCCTCCACCTGGTAGCGGTATTCCGTCTCGGAAATGAGCACGCCGGCCAGGAAGGCGCCCAGCGCCAGGGAAAGATCGGCGCGCTCCGTGAGCCAGGCCAGTCCCAGGGTGACCAGGAAGACGTTGAGCATGAACAGCTCCGGGGTCTTGCGCGCGGCCACCAGACCGAACCAGGGGCGCATCAGGCGCTGGCCGAAGAACAGGATGAGGGCCAGCGCCAGCGCCGCCTTGAGCACCGCTACGGCAAGCGTCAGGGCAAGTGCATCGTCGCCGCGCGCGAGGGCCGGGATGAGGATCAACAGCGGCACCACGGCCAGATCCTGGAACAGCAGCACGCCGACGATCTGCTGCCCGTGGCGCGACTGCAGCTCGTAGCGCTCGGCGAGCAGGCGGCTGACGATGGCGGTGGAGGACATGGCAAGGATGCCGCCCAGCACCAATCCCCCGCGCCAGTCCAGCCCCAGCGCCAAAGCGATGGCCAGCACCGCGAGGGTGGTCACAGCCACCTGCAGCCCGCCCAGACCGAACACCAGCCTGCGCATGGCCTTGAGCTGCGCCAGGCTGAATTCCAGGCCGATGCTGAACATCAGGAACACCACGCCGAATTCGGCGAGATAACGGGATTCCTCGGTGTCCGGCACGAGCCCCCAGGCGTGGGGACCGATGGCCACCCCCGCCGCCATGTAGCCCAGCAGCGAGGGCAGTTTGAGGGTGCGCAGCAGGGCCACGATGAGCACCGCTGCGGCAAGCAGGATGAGGACGAGTTCCAGGGTGTTGTGCATGGTTGCGGCCGAGTATAACAAGCGCCGCCCGCCGGGCAGCCGCTGCTATACTTGCGCCCCATGTCAGGTGATACGCTCAAACATGCCCGGCCCCAGGCTCTGGACCTGGCGCGCGAGGTGCTCACCATCGAGGCCCAGGCGGTGGCCGCCCTGGCCGAGCGGCTGGACGACCGCTTTCTCGCGGCGGTGGAGCTGGTGCTCAATTGCCGCGGCCGGGTCGTGGTGAGCGGCATGGGCAAGTCCGGCCATATCGCGCGCAAGATCGCCTCCACCCTGGCCAGCACCGGCACGCCCGCCTTCTTCGTGCACCCGGGGGAGGCAAGCCATGGCGATCTGGGCATGATCACCCGCGACGACGTGGTGATCGCCCTGTCCAACTCGGGGGAAAGTCCTGAGCTGCTCACCATCGTGCCCCTCATCAAGCGCACCGGCGCCCGGCTCATCAGCATGACCGGGCGGCCCCAGTCCACCCTGGCGCGCGAGGCGGACGTGCACCTGGATGCCAGCGTGGCGCGCGAGGCCTGCCCGCTGGGATTGGCCCCCACCGCCAGCACCACGGCGGCGCTCGCCCTGGGCGATGCCCTGGCAGTGGCCCTGCTCGACGCACGGGGCTTCGGCCCCGAGGATTTCGCCCGCTCCCACCCGGGCGGGGCGCTGGGCCGGCGGCTGCTGGTGCACGTCTCGGACGTGATGCGCAAAGACGAGGCCCTGCCGCGGGTGCGACCGGAAGCCAGCCTGCGCGATGCCCTGCTGGAGATGACCCGCAAGGGCATGGGCATGACTGCGGTGGTGGACGCCAACGACCATGTGGTCGGCATCTACACCGACGGTGACCTGCGACGCAGCCTGGACCGCGGCTGCGACATCCACACCACCCGCATTGGGGAAGTGATGACAGCCAACCCACGCACCATCGCCCCCGAGCGTTTGGCCGCGGAGGCGGTGGAACGCATGCAGGCCCACAACATCTACAGCCTGCTGGTGGTGGATGGCGCGGGCCGTCTCATCGGCGCGATCTCCATGCACGACCTGATGCGCGCCGGCGTCGTGTGAGCCTTGCCATGACCCGCCATCCGCCCGCCAACGTGCTCTCCCTGGACGATGTGAACCAGCGCGCCAAACAGCTGCGCCTGATCATCTTCGACGTGGACGGCGTGCTCACCGACGGCTCCCTGTATCTCACGGACGATGGTCAGGAGATGAAGGCCTTCTTCTCCCTGGACGGTCACGGCATGAAAATGCTCAAGCGTTCCGGGGTGGAGCTCGCCATCATCACTGCCCGCAATTCCCAGCTCATGGTGCACCGGGCGCGCAATCTGGGCATCACCCATCTCTACCAGGGGGCGGAGGACAAGCTGGAGGCCTACCAGCACCTGCTCGGCGAACTGGACATCGCGCCCGAGCACATCGCCTACATGGGTGACGACGTGGTGGATCTGCCGGTGATGCGCCGCTGTGGGCTCGCCATCACGGTGCCCGGCGCCCCGGATATCGTCAAGCAATACGCCCACTACATCACCACTCTGCCCGGGGGTCGGGGTGCGGCGCGCGAGGTGTGCGAACTCATCATGCGCGCCCAGGGCACCTGGGAGGCGCAGCTCGCCCCCTACCTCAAATGAACCGCAATCTCGCCGCCTGGGCAGCCCTGGGCCTGTTGGGGCTGTTCGCGGCCCTCACCTATTGGCTGGCACAGGCTGTGGAACCGCCACCACCCAAGCGCGACGGCAGCACCCGGCACGATCCGGACTTCATCGTGGAGAACTTCAGCGCCGTGCGGCTGGGCGAGGACGGCAAGCCGCGCTTCACCCTGGCGGCGGTGAAGATGACCCATTACCCGGATACCGAGACCAGCGAGCTTGTGCGGCCCCACTTCACCCGCTTCAGTCCCACCGCCGCGCCCCTGCATGCCCTGGCGCAAAAGGGCACGGTCAGCCGCGACGGCGAGGAGGTGTACCTGCGCGACAACGTGCGCATCATCCGCGAGGCCCATGGCGACCGCAGCGAGCTCACCCTGACCACGTCCGCCCTTCACATCCAACCGGAAAAGGAACTGGCCATGACGGACCAGCCGGTGACCATCACCGACGCGCATACCCAGATCACCGGCGTTGGCTTAAAATTGAACGCCAAGACCCGCCATTTCCAAATCCTCTCCCGCGTGAAAGTCCACTATGCGAAACCCCGCCGCTGAGGCCAGGCCAGCCTCGGCCCGCCTTGCCATCCTTGCGCTGGTCGTCTGCCTGGGACTCGCGCCAGCGGCCCATGGCGAGAAGGCGGACCGGGACAAGCCCATCAACCTGGAGGCGGACACCATGGAAGTGGACGATGCCGCCAAGGTGGCCACCTACACGGGCAATGTGCGCCTGTCCCAGGGTACCCTGCTCATCCTGGCCGACAAGCTGGTGGTGCGGCAGGACGCCCAGGGTTTCACCAGTGCCACCGCCCATGGCAATCCCGCGAGCTTCCGGCAGAAGCGGGACGGCGTGGATGAATACATCGAAGGCTGGGCCCAGCGCATCGAATACGACGGCCGACGGGACCGCGTGGAGCTGTTCACCAACGCCCGCGTCAAGCGCGGCCAGGACGAGGTGCGCGGCAGCTACATCGCCTATGACGCCAGAACCGAGTTTTACCAGGTGAAGGGCGGGGCCGATGCGGTGAGCGAGACCAATCCCAAGGGGCGGGTGCGCGCCGTGATCCAGCCCAAACCCCGCAACCCCACGCCCCCGCCCGCGGACGGGCTCGAGCTGCGTCCGGCGGACACGCCGCGCCAGCCCTAGGCCTAAAGCCGGCCGGCCCGTCATGAGCACGCTGGAAGTCATCGGCCTGCGCAAGCGCTACAAGGCGCGCACGGTGGTGAAGGACGTCTCCCTCACCGTGCACAGCGGCGACGTGGTGGGGCTTTTGGGGCCCAATGGCGCCGGCAAGACCACCAGCTTCTACATGATGGTGGGGCTGACCCCCCTGGATGGCGGCAGGATCCTCCTCGACGGTCAGGACCTGAGCCGTCTGCCCATCCACCGGCGCGCGCTCCTGGGGCTGTCCTATCTGCCCCAGGAGGCGTCCGTCTTCCGCAGGCTCACCGTGGAAGAAAACATCCGCGCCATCCTGGAGCTGCAGCCGCTGACACCCTCCGAAATCGACACCCAGCTCACGCTGCTGCTGGACGAGCTGAACATCGGCCACCTGCGCCAGGCTCCGGCTGCCAGCCTGTCGGGGGGCGAACGGCGCCGGGTGGAAATCGGCCGGGCCCTGGCCACCCGCCCCCGCTTCATCCTGCTGGACGAACCCTTCGCCGGGGTCGATCCCATCGCCGTGCTGGACATCCAGAAGATCATCCGCTTCCTGTCCCAGCGGGGCATCGGCGTGCTAATCACCGACCACAACGTCCGGGAAACCCTGGGCATCTGCGACCGGGCCTACATCATCAACGAGGGCTCGGTGCTCGCCAGCGGACAGCCGGATGAAATTGTTTATAATGAGGCGGTGCGACGGGTCTATCTCGGCGAGCATTTTCGCCTCTGAGCCCGCAGCGCCCTTTACCCGGAATGCATCGCCGCCGTGGCCGGGCGCAGCCAGCCTGAAGGCGCATTCGGGCCCGGGCCCCCGCGGGCGGCGCCCGCGCGGAGCAGTCCCGTCGGCGGCCAGCCGACCACGCATTCGGCACGGAGGCGGGCCAGTCCCCTATGAAACACAGTCTGCAGCTCAAGCTTTCCCAGCAGCTGACGCTCACGCCGCAACTGCAGCAGTCCATCCGCCTGCTGCAGCTCTCCACGCTGGAACTCAACCAGGAACTGGAAGCCATCCTGCAGGAAAATCCCCTGCTGGAGCGCTATGAGCTGGAAGGGGAGGACGAAGAAGGCGCCCCGCTCCCCGAGGGCTTCGCGACGACCCTGCCCACGGCCGCTGCCGACGAGGCGGCCGGAGACAGCGAGCGCGAGCCGGAAATCACCGAGGCGCCGGAAAGCCTGTGGGACCAGGACATTCCCACCGGTCCCCGCAGCGAGGACGAGGAAGGCGATTTCCCCCAGCTCGCCGCCGGCGCGGAGACCCTGCGCGAACATCTGCTGTGGCAGCTCAACCTGCTCACCGTCTCGGAGCGGGACAGGAGCCTGATCGCCCTGCTCATCGATGCCCTGGACGAGGACGGTTACCTCAAGCAGCCCCTGAACGAAATCGCAGAGATGCTGCCGCCAGAGCTGGAAGTGGATCCGCTGGAACTCACCGCCGCCCTCAAGCACCTGCAGAACATGGACCCGGTGGGGGTGGGCGCGCGCGATCTGTCGGAATGCCTGGCCCTGCAGCTGGAGAAAGGCGAGGCGCCGGAGCCGGCCCGCAGCCTGGCCCTCACCATCGTGCGGGAACACCTGGATCTGCTGGCGGCGCGCGACTTCAACAGGCTGAAGAAACTGCTGCAATGCCCGGATGAGGCGCTGCGGGAGGCGCACGAGCTGATCACCCACCTCAATCCGCGCCCGGGCGCGGCCTTCGGCCGCGACGAGACGCGCTACGTGGTGCACGACGTGGAGGTGCGCAAGATCAAGGGCCGCTGGGTGGTGCGTCTCAATCCGGAGGCCATGCCCAGACTGCGCATCAACCGGGTCTATGCCGACATCCTGCGCCGCAGCCGCAACGGGGCCAGCAAGGAACTGGTGGGCCAGCTGCAGGAAGCGCGCTGGCTGATCCGGAACGTGCAGCAGCGCTTCGACACCATCCTGCGCGTCTCCCAGGCCATCGTGGATCGCCAGCGCCATTTCCTGGAACACGGCGACGTGGCCATGCGGCCGCTGGTGCTGCGCGAGATCGCCGAGGCGGTGGGGCTGCACGAATCCACGGTCTCGCGCGTCACCACGCAGAAATACATGCTCACGCCGCGGGGCATCTTCGAGCTCAAGTATTTCTTCGGCAGCCATGTCGCCACCGAGTCGGGCGGCGCCTGTTCCGCCACCGCCATCCGCGCCCTGATCAAGCAGCTGGTGGCGGCGGAGGACCGCAAGCACCCCCTTTCCGATGCCCAGATCGCCGACATCCTGTCCAAGCAGGGCATCATCGTGGCGCGGCGAACCATCGCCAAGTATCGCGAGTCGCTGCAGATTCCGCCGGTCAGTCTTCGCAAGTCCCTCTAACAGGAGCGTACATCATGAACCTCAGCGTCACCGGTCATCACGTGGATGTCACCCCCGCGATTCGCGACTACGTCAAAAGCAAGCTGGAACGCATCACGCGCCACTTCGACCACGTGATCGACGTGAATGTGATCCTGTCCGTGGAAAAGCTGATCAAGAAGGCGGAGGCCACCATCCACGTGAGCGGCCGCGATCTGTTCGCCGAAAGCCAGGACGCGGACATGTATGCCGCCATCGACGCCCTCGCCGACAAGCTCGACCGCCAGGTGCTCAAGCACAAGGAAAAGAACGGCGGGCACGGCCGCGAGGCGCTCAAGCGCCAGGCCGCAGAATAGCCTGTCGCGGCCACCCCGGCCATGAGCCTTTTGCCCGAGCTGCTCGCCCCGGAACGCATCCTGCTGGACGTTCCCGCCGCGAGCAAGGAGGCGCTCTACGAGGAAGTGGGGCGGCGTCTCGCCGAGGCCCTGCAGGTGCCCGCCAAGACCATCACCGCCAGCCTGCTCGCCCGGGAGAAGCTGGGCTCCACCGGTCTGGGGCAGGGCGTGGCCATCCCCCATGGCCGCATCAAGGGGCTCAAGCGCGCGGTTGGCTGCTTCGTGCGCCCACGCGACGCCATCCCTTTCGGTGCCCCCGACGGTCTGCCCGTGAATCTGATATTCGTGCTCCTGGTGCCCGAGCAGGCCAACGAGCTGCACCTGCAGATCCTGTCGGAACTGGCCACCCTGCTCGGGGACAGGGCCTTCCGCGACCAGCTCGCCGGGCTCAGCGATCCTGTCGCCATCCATCACCTGTTCACCCACCCCCATGCCCCAGATTAGCGTCACGCGGCTGTTCGAGGACATGCGCGCCAAGCTGCAGCTCGCCTGGGTGGCGGGCATGACCGGCGGCGACCGCGTGCTCACCAGCGAAACCGTTTCCAAACCTTCGCTCGCCCTGATCGGCCATCTCAACTTCGTGCACCCCAACCGGGTGCAGGTGCTGGGCTGCGCCGAGATGGACTATCTCGCCCGCCTGGACGAAGCGGGACTCAGGCAGGCCATCGACAATCTGTTCTCCACCGAACTCGCGGCGGTGATCGTGGCCAACGGCATCGCCGTGCCCCAGCCCCTCCTGGATGCCGCCAACCGCACGGAAACGCCGCTGTTCACGACACCCCAGGAAAGCCCGCGCCTGATGCAGCTTTTGCAGCACTATCTGGCCAAGGTGCTGGCGGAGTTCGTCACGCTGCACGGCGTGTTCATGGAAGTGATGGGCATCGGCGTGCTCATCACGGGCGAAGCGGCCATCGGCAAGAGCGAGCTGGCGCTGGAACTCATCAGCCGCGGCCATCGCCTGATCGCCGACGACGTGGTGGAAATCTACCAGACCTCGCCCGATACCCTGGAAGGCCGCTGTCCCTCGCTGCTGCAGGATTTCATCGAGGTGCGCGGACTGGGCATTCTCAACATCCGCGCCCTGTTCGGCGAGGTGGCGGTGAAACCGAAGAAGACGCTGCGTTTCATCGTGCACCTGGAACAGCCGCAGGACATCCACACCGCCGGCTACGACCGGCTGCAGATGCAGCAGGAAGTGCAGGAGATCCTGGGCGTGGCGATCCCCAAGGCGCGCCTGCCGGTGGCGGCCGGGCGCAACATCGCGGTGCTGGTGGAAGTGGCGGTGCGCAGCCACATCCTGCAGCTGCGCGGCATCGACAGCAGCCAGCAGTTCCTGGAACGCCACGACCGCTTCCTGCGCGCGGGGGATGACGAGGAGGAACGCTGATGCAGGTGATCCTGGTCAGCGGCCTGTCCGGCTCGGGCAAGAGCATCGTCCTCAATGTGCTGGAAGACGCCGGCTATTACTGCGTGGACAACCTGCCGGTGGAGTTCCTGCCCTCCCTCATCGAGCTGCTCAACGAGGAAGGCCGCAGCCAGGTGGCCATCAGCGTCGATGCCCGCACCGGCCACACCCTGTCTGAGCTGCCGCAGCAGGTGCACACCCTGCGCCACCAGGGCATCGACGTGCGCGTGCTGTTTTTGGAGGCGAACACCGAAACCCTGGTCAAGCGCTACAGCGAGACCCGCCGCCGCCATCCCCTCTCGGACGGCAGGCGCACCCTGCCGGAATGCGTGGAAGCCGAGCGCGAAGCGCTGGCCGAAATCGGCGAGCTGGGTCACCACATCGACACCAGCGAACTTACGCCCAATACCCTGCGCAGCTGGGTGAAGGATTTCCTGGCCCTGGACCGCTCGCGCATCACTCTCCTGTTCGAATCCTTCGGCTTCAAGCACGGCCTGCCGCTGGATGCGGATTTCGTGTTCGACGTGCGCTGCGTGCCCAACCCCTACTACGATCCCCGGCTGCGCCCCCTGACCGGGCTGGATGCGCCCGTGATCGAATTCCTCGAACAGCAGGAGGCCGCCGTCGGCATGCTGGCCGACATCCGCTATTTCATCGAGAAATGGCTGCCCGCCTTCGTGCGCGACAACCGCGCCTATCTCACGGTGGCCATCGGCTGCACCGGCGGCCAGCACCGTTCCGTGTATTTCGCGGAACGGCTGGCGGAGCGCTTCCGGAATGAATACCAGGTGCTGGTGCGCCATCGGGGGCTCGCCTCATGAAGATGCTGTCCCACCTGCGTCCCGGGGATGGGCTCACCCTGGTAGCGGGCATCGTGCTGGTGGCGGGCCTCACCGTGACCGCCCTGCCAAGTGACGCCCCGCGGCGCGCCATCGTGCGCGCCGGCGGGCAGGTGGTGGCGGAGGTGGGGCTGGACGCCCCGCGCCGGATCCTGGCCCAGGGGCCACTGGGCGTGAGCGTGATCGAGATCGAGCCGGGACGGGCGCGCGTGGCGGCCGACCCGGGGCCGCGCCAATACTGCGTGAAACAGGGCTGGCTGAGCCACGCCGGCGATGCCGCCTTCTGCCTGCCCAACCAGGTGAGCGTGGAGCTCGCCGGCGCAACGCGGCGCTTCGATTCCCTCACCTATTAGCCGCCATGCGCATCACCCTGGCCGTCACCGAGGAAGACCGGCGCATTGCCTGGCTGGCCGGACTCGCCCTGGGACTCACTCTGGCCGAGAACGCGATTCCCTCGCCCCTGCCCGGGGTGAAGCCGGGCCTGGCCAACATCGTCACCCTGGTGGTGCTGGAACGCTTCGGCTGGCGGGTGGCCGCCTGGGTGTCACTGTTGCGGGTGGTGGCCGGCGGCATGCTGCTGGGCACCTTCCTCTCCCCCGGTTTCGTGCTGAGCCTGGCCGGCGCGCTGGCCGCGCTGGTGGCGCTGGCCGCCACACGGGGACTGCCCGCCGCCTGGTTCGGGCCCGTCACCCACAGCGTGGTGGCGGCGCTGGCCCACCTGAGCGCCCAGCTCGCCGTGGTGTATCTGTGGCTCATTCCCCATGCCGGGCTGTTCGCGCTGACCCCCCTGTTCGTGGCCGCGGCGCTGGTTTTCGGCACGCTGAACGGGCTGGCTGCCGCCCACCTCCTGGCGCGCCTGCCTGGGCGGGCCGCGCCGGCATGAGGTGGGTGTGGCTCCTTGCCGGCCTGGCGGGTGCGCTGCCCGCCGTGGCCGCCGACTGGGTGCGCCTGCCCATTCGCGGCGAGGACCAGTATTTCTACGACCGCAGCAAGCTGGTGATCCAGGGCGAGGAGATCACCTACTGGAAAAAGGTCGTGTTCCGCCAGCCACCGCTGATCAGGGGCCAGCCCGCCGCCTGGGCGCTGATGCGCGAGCGCATCCACTGCGGCCAGCATACCCTGCGTCTGATCAGCTATCTCTATCATGCGGCCGACGGCACCGTGCTGGAATACGTGCCGGAAGCGGAGAAGGACGGCACGCCCATCATTCCGGACACCCTGGGCGATGCCTTCGAACACCACCTGTGTGCCCTCGTCGCGCGCAAGCGGGAACAGGAGGCCGCACGCAAACAGGAAACCGCTCCCAGGCAGGAACAGGAGGCGCCGCTTCGGGAACTCACGCCATGAAAACCATCACCCTTGCCCTCACCGGGGCTTCCGGCATGGCCTATGGCCTGCGCCTGCTGGAATGCCTGCTCGCCGCAGGCTGCCGCGTGCAGCTCCTTGCTTCCCAGGTGGCCCACGTGACCGCCAGACAGGAACTCGGTCTCGCTCTGCCGGCACGGACCCAGGACCTGGAACGCTTCCTGACGGAGCGTTTCGGCCCCCAGCCCGGCCAGCTCGCGGTATTCGGGCGGGAGGAGTGGTTCGCGCCGGTGGCCTCCGGCTCCAATCCGCCGGACGCCATGGTGGTCTGCCCCTGCACCATGGGCACGCTGGCGGCCATCGCCGCCGGCCTGTCCGACAATCTCATCGAACGCGCCGCAGACGTGGTGATCAAGGAAGGACGCAGACTCGTGCTGGTGCCGCGGGAGACCCCCTTCTCCGCGCTGCATCTGGAAAACATGCTCAAGCTTGCCCGTCTCGGTGTCGTTATACTCCCTGCCAATCCCGGCTTTTATCACCATCCCCAAACCGTGCAGGATCTCGTGGATTTCGTCGTCGCGCGCGTGCTGGACCAGCTCGCGGTGCCGCACCAGCTCATGCCGCGCTGGGGCGAGCGCGAGACCTGACATGCTGCGCAGGCTGCGCGACCGCATCGTGGACTACCTGCAGGAATCGGCCCAGGGGGCGCCCTTCGAGCTGCCCCTGTTTCCCCTGCACACCGTGCTGTTTCCGGGGGGCCTTTTGCGGCTGCGGGTGTTCGAGCCCCGCTACATGGACATGGCCAAGGCCTGCCTCCAGGCCGACCGGCCCTTCGGCGTGTGCCTCATTCGGGAAGGCTCCGAGGTGGGCGAGCCGGCCACGCCCCACGCCGTGGGCACCACCGCGCGCATCAGCGACTGGGACATGCAGGCGCTGGGCGTACTCAACCTCACGGTGCTCGGGGGCCAGCGCTTCCAGGTGCTGGAAAGCCATGCCCAGGCCGACGGGCTGGTGGTGGCGCGGGCGCGCCTGCTGCCGGTGGAACCGCCCCTGGCGCTGCCGGCGGAACACGCGGCCTGCGCCGGCGTGCTGCGCGCCATCATTCAGCATGTGGGGGAGGAACGCTTCCAGCCACCCTTCGCCTACGGGGACGCGGTGTGGCTCGGCTATCGTCTGGCCGAGGTGCTGCCCCTCAAACTGAGCGCCAAGCAGAACATGCTGGAAATGAACGACAGCCGCGTGCGGCTGGAAATCCTGCACCGCTTCCTGGGCCAGCAGGGACTGGCGAGCTGAAAGCCGGCCCACCGGAAAGCCCACCCGCAAAGGACACGCAGGCGGCCGTCTGGGTGCAGCGCTTTCTCCAAACCTGCCAGCCGCCCGGGAAAACCGACGGCATAGGGCGTCTGGCGCGTGTCCGCCCCGTCAGGCAAGGGCCGCGCGGATGGCGCGGCGCAGACTTTCCTCCAGCATGGGCACGGTGTCGTACTCGGCCAGCCGTTGG
>JBBFMG010000007.1:0-21639 GCA_037478575.1 Burkholderiales bacterium
GGCCTGACCCAGATCCGCGGCGAGGCGCTGGGCAAGGGTGATTTCGTGGATGCCGAAGGCACGGGGCTCGCTGGCATAGATAGCGAGGGCACCCACCACGTCGCCCTCCACGCGCACCGGCGTGGCCAGCACGGAACGGAAGCCGCGCGCGCGGGCCATTTCGCGCCAGGGTGCGAAGGCGGGGTCGGTTTCCGTGTCCTCGGTGATCACGGTGCGGCCCTCCCGTATGGCAGTGCCCACCGGGCCGCGGGCGCGGGGCGAGTCGTCGGCACGCACGTCCGCCGCGGCCAGATAGCCTTGGTCGATGCCCCGGAAGGCCACCGGAACCACCCGCCGGTCACTGCCCACCATGCCGATCCAGGCCATGCCGAAGCCGGCCTGCTCCACCAGCAGGGCGCAGATCGCCTGCATCAGTTCGCTGCCGCTGCGGGGCTTGAGCAGGAGATCGGTCGCGGCGACCAGGGTCTGCAGCATGCGCTGGCGGCGGGCTTCTGCCTGTTCCGTCCGACGGCGCGCGGTGATATCGACGAAGGACACCACGGTGCCGATGGCGCGACCATCGCGCTCGATGGGACGGGCCCAGTATTCCACCGGAAAGCTCGTGCCATCGCTGCGCCAGAACACTTCCGTGTCGCAGTGCACGGACGTGCCGTCGCTGGTGGCCAGCCCCATGCGGCAGGCTTCCGCAGGGTAGGGGCTGCCGTCGCCATGACTGTGGTGGATGAGGGCGTGCATGGGCTGTCCCAGCACCTGGTCCGCGCGGTCGTAACCGAGCAGCCTGAGTGCAGCCCGGTTGATGAACAGACACCGGCCCTCCTGGTCGCCGCCGTAAATACCCTGTTCGGTGGTGTCCATGATCAGGCGCAGGAGTTCGCTTTCCTCGCGCCGGGCGGCTTCCGCCCGTTCCCGCGCCTCCTGGAGGCGCCGCGCCACAAGGGCGAGGCCCGCCTCGCGGGCCAGGTTCTCGATCAGCGCGACATCGTGGGGACGCCAGTCCCGTGGCTGGCTGCGGGTGCTGGCGATCAGCACGCCCTGGGCATCGTCGCCTTCTCCCGGAATGGGGGTGACCAGCGCGGAGCGGGTGCCCAGGGCCAGGCGCAAACGCTGGCTGGTGCGTGCGTCGTCGGCGAGATTCGTCAGAGCCAGGGTCTTCCCCTGCTCAAGGCAGGCACGGGCAAGAGAAGGCTCCTGCCCTGAGAGGCGCCAGTATCCGGCGGCCCGGTAACCTGACCCTGCCTGGGCCACGGCTACCAGATCGCCGCTGTCCGGCTCACGCAGCACCACGAAGGCCGATTCCGTGGCGAGGGCCTGCTGGCACAGATCGGCCACCCGCGCCAGCAGCGCGGTGCTGCCCAGGTCGCTGTCCGCCGCGCGCAGGAGCTGGTTGTTGAGATCGAGCACCGCATTCTGGGTGTGCAGCCGGTCGAGCAATGCCGCCATGTCGCCTGTGAGCACTCCCAGCTCGTCCGTGGACTGCGGCCTCAGGCGGCCTGCCGCGGCCGGACCTCCCCCTTGTCCCAAAAGCGTCGCCAGGGGGTTGAGCGACTGGCCCAGGCTGCGGGCCACCAGCAGCGCGCCGGTCGCGGCGAGCAGGGCGAGTCCCAGCCACACCCAGAAGGTTTCCAGCGTGAAGAAGCCGGTACGCGTCCAGTAATACTGGACGAGCAGGGTGTCCACGAGCAGGGGTGTGAGTATGGCGGTCAAGAGGAGCCGGGTGCGCAGCCCGATCACGGGTTGGCGCAACTCCAGCTCGCCCACGGCGCGGCCGAACAGGTCCAGCATGCGGAAGAAGATGGGCAAGCCGACGATGATGGAGACACTGAGCGCAATCAGGGCGATGCGGAAAACCTCGACGGTTCGCGGCGCGTAATCGGTGTACAGCGCGGCCGCCGCGATCACCGAGACCGGCGCCAGGGCGAGATAGGCGAGAAAGGCTGCCCAGTAAACGACGGGAAAGCGGCGCAGCGCGGCCCGTGCCGCATCCGGTGGGGCGCGGCCGTCGAGCCAGTCGGCCAAAGGTCGCGCCTGGCGCGGCAGTGCCCACAGCGCAAAGGCGAGCCAGCCGATGATGTAGGCCGGCTCGAGAGGGGTGGTGAGAATGGCCGCGAGCTGACCGGGTGTGAGCACGCCGGTGAGCAGAATGAAGCCGAAGCCGCACACCGGGGGCAGGCTCCAGGCGTACAACACGAGGCGGCGCAGGGCGGCGAGCAGGGCTGCGCCGTCCTGGGGGCTCGTGGGGACTGTTTCCGGGTTCGGTTGTGCCACCGCCCGCCCCTGCAGGAAGAAGAATTCCAAGCATAGCCCACGCCACCGGCGTTTTGGGTTTCGAAGCGCGCGCCTCTGATACAATGGATGAAGCTGTAATTCCCTGAGCCGGCAAAGGTTTTTGGCCGGATCCCATGCACCAAGCCGATGAGGATTTCGATATGGCAGACCAGTTATTCCAGGCAATCGAGGCCGGCGACGTGAGCCGGGTGCAGTCCCTGATCGCGGCGGGTGCCGACGTGAACGCAGCGGGCGAAGGCGGGCTCACGCCCCTGATGGCGGCGGCGCGTGCCGGTCACCTGCAGATCGTGCGTGACCTGCTCGCGGCCGGTGCCGACGTGAAGGCGGAAGACCAGCGCGGCTACACCGCCCTCATGCACGCCTGCTACAACCCGGAGCTTGACCGCGGCTTCGCCGACGTGGTGAAGGTGCTCCTGGAAGCGGGCTCCGACATCGAGCACAAGATTTTCTACGGCGTGCGTCCCCTCATGCTCGCGGCCGGTGCGGGAGAGGCAGAGGTGGTGGACGTGCTCATCAAGGCCGGCGCCGACGTCAAGGCCCGCAACGAGGGCGGCCGCACCGCGCTCATGATGGTCAAAGACAAGGACTACATCGAGGTGATCAACCTGCTCCACGAGGCGGAATCCCTGCTTGACTGGGAGCAGGGCGGTGCGGAGTGCGGCTCGCGCAATGCGCCGGGCAGCAACGTAATCACCTTCCTAAAACCCCAGAAGAAATAATTCCGCCTCATTCTTTTGCCGTGGCGGCCCACACATGCCGCCACGGTGTCCCATGCGTTTTGAAACGCCGCTTTTGTCAGGCACGCTGATCCGGCGCTACCAGCGCTTCTTTGCCGACGTCCGGTTGGACGACGGCGGGACGGTGACCGCCCATTGTCCCAACACCGGCTCCATGCTCGGCTGCCAGACACCGGGTGCGCGCGTCTGGTTGTCCCGCGCCGCAAACCCTGCGCGCAAGCTGGCCTACACCTGGGAACTCGTGGAAGCGGCCCCCGGCGTGCTGGTGGGCATCCACACCGGGCGCAGCAACCGACTGGTGGAGGAAGCCATTCGCGCCGGCCGGTTTGCCCCGCTTGCGGGCTATAGCGGACTGCGGCGCGAGGTGGCCTGCGGAGAGTCCCGCATCGATCTGGTGCTCGCCGCGCCGGGGCGGCCGGACTGCTACGTGGAAGTGAAGAATGTCACCGCGGCGGTGGACGACGGCATCGCCCTGTTCCCGGATGCGGTCAGCCGCCGCGGCGAGAAGCACCTGCGCGACCTGGCCCGGCTGGTAGGGCAGGGTCATCGCGCCGCGATCTTCTTCTGCATCCAGCGGGAGGACGTGCAGGAGCTGCGTCCCGCCGATGCCATCGATCCCGCCTACGGCCGCGCCCTGCGCGAAGTGATGGCCGCCGGCGTGGAAGCCTACGCCTGCCGTGCCCACGTGAGCACCGACGCCATCACGCTCACCACGCCCGTGCCGGTGGTGTGTCCGTGAAGGCGGCGCAACTGGCTCAGGTCATCTCCTGCCACGCCTTTTCCAGGCGCTTCCAGGAAACCGGATAGGGTGTCTTCAGGCCCTGGGCCCAAAGGGAGACGCGCATTTCCTCCAGCATCCAGCGGAAGGCCGTGAGACGGGGGTCGATGCGGCCGGCTTTGCGCTGGGTTTCCAGGCGTTCTTCGTAGCGTTGCCACCAGGCTTTGAGGTCGGCGGCGTGCCGGGCATCCCGCTCGGCGTGGCCGGGATATTTGTCGATGCGTTGTCCGATGGCGCGCAGGTAGCGGGGGAAGTGGCCGAGCTGCTCCCAGGGTGTCTCGCTGAACATGTTCTTGCGCACGAGCTGCGCGAGTTGGGCGCGGATGTCCTGCACCAGGGGGGCGGGCAGGCGGCCGGCGAGGCGTTGGTTGAGGGTGTGGTATTCCGCGAAGATTTCTCCGGCCAGCCGCGCAAGACCCTGGGCCACGGCGGGCAGGCGGGTCTTGGCCCGCTCGCGCTGGCGGGCGAATTCCTTTTCCGTGCGCGGCAGCGGATCATCGCCGATGAAGGCACGGTCGGCGATGGCGGTAAGGAGGTCGCTCTTCAGCTCCTCTGGCGTCATGACGCCCCGTGCCTGCAGGGCGATCTGGTTGAAGTTGGGCAGGTTCTTCTCCCATTGCCTCATCTGCTCCCGCAGCGCCAGCCACAGCAGGCGGCGCACGCCACTGCGTGTCTCACGCGCGGCCGCTTCCTGCGTGTCCAGGAGGCGCAGGGCAACCGCGCTTCCCTCGTCCACCAGGGCCGGATAGCCCACCAGGTTCTGCCCGGCTCGGGTGAACTGGATGCGTTCCGGCAGGTCGCCGAAGTTCCACTCCGTGAGCCCCTCCCGCTCGTGCTCGCTGGCGGCGGACTGGGCGAAGGTGAGCTGCGCCGCCTGGCCCAGCTTGTGTCGGAGTTCGGCGAGGTCGCGCCCGCAGGCCAGTTCCGCGCCCGCTTCGTCGATGACCCGGATATTCATGCGCAAATGGGCGGGCAGTTCATCCGGGTGCCAGTCGTCGGCGGCCACCGTGAGCCCAGTGCGCTGGCGGATGTAGGCGGCCAGGGCGTCGGTGAGGGGTGGCACACTGCCTTCTGTCGGGCCCTGGTCCGTCGCGGGCGAGGGCAGGCTGTCGAGAAAGCCGGTGACGAAGTCCGGCACGGGCACGCAGGCGGTGCGCACCCGCTTGGGCAGTCCCTTGATGAGGGCGGTGATCTTCTCCCGGATCATGCCCGGCACCAGCCATTCGCAGCGGGCTTCGTCCACGCGGTTGAGGAGGGCAAGCGGCACGCTCAGGGTGACGCCATCGAGGGGGTGACCCGGCTCGAAACGGTAGGTCAAACGACAGGGGACACCAGCCACCAAAAGACTTTCCGGGAACAGGGTCTCGGTCACGCCCTCGGCACCATGGCGCATCAGATCCTCGCGTGCCATGAACAGCAGCCGGGGATTGTCACGCTCCGCCTCGCGCCGCCACTTTCCGAATGCCTGGCCGTTGACGATGTCCGCCGGAATGCGCGCGTCGTAGAAGGCGAACATCCTGTCCTCGTCCACCAGCACGTCCTGGCGGCGTGACTTGTGCTCCAGTTCCCGGATTTCTTCCAGCAGCTTGCGGTTGTGCAGGAAGAAGGGCGCCCGGCTGTCGTATTCACCGGCCACCAGCGCAGACCGGATGAAGATTTCACGCGCCGCCTTCGGGTCGATGCGGCCGTAGTGCACACGCCGGCGCGGGGTGAGGGTGAGGCCGTAGAGGGTGGTGCGCTCGTAGGCCATCACTTCGGCACCGCGCCTGTCCCAGTGGGGGTCGAAATAATGACGCTTCACCAGATGGGCGCCTACCTGTTCCACCCATTCCGGCTCGATTTTCGCCACCGAACGCGCGTAGAGCCTGCCGGTTTCCGTGAGCTCTGCCGCCATCACCCATTTGGCGCCCTTGCGGTGCAGCACGGAGGCCGGATGGATGTGGAACTTGATGTCGCGCGCTCCCTGGTAGTGGCCTTCCTCGGTCTTCACCCCCACGTTGCCCAGCAGACCGGCCAGGAGGGCGCGGTGGATCTGTTCGAAGGTGGCGGGCGTGGTGTTGATGCGCATGCCCATTTCCGCCACCAGCCCGGCGAGCTGACCGTGCAGGTCATGCCATTCGCGCAGCCTGAGGTAGGACAGGAAATGGGCATGACACTGCTCCACCAGCTTGCGGTTGGATTTCCTGTGGGCGCGCGCCTCTTCGAAGAAGGCCCAAATTTTGAGCAAGCCCATGAAATCCGAGCGGGGATCGGCAAACTGGCGGTGTCGGTCGTCGGCTGCGCCTTCCTGACCCATGGGACGGATGCGGGGGTCCTGCACGGAAAGCGCCGAGGCGATGATGAGCACCTCGCTTAGGCAATGTTCCCGCTGGGCCGCGAGCAGCATGCGGCCGATGCGGGGATCCACCGGCAGCCTCGCCAGTTCCACACCGATGGGCGTAAGCCGCCGCTGCTCGTCAACGGCGCCCAGCTCGGCAAGCAGGCCGTAACCATCGGCGATCATGCGGCCGGTGGGGGGTTCCAGGAAGGGGAAATCCGCCACCGGTCCCAGCTTGAGGGCCTCCATGCGCAGAATGGTGCCCGCCAGGGAGGTGCGCAGGATTTCCGGGTCGTTGAAGCGCGGTCGTGCCGCGAAGTCGGCTTCCGAATAGAGCCGCACGCACACGCCGGAGGCCACACGCCCGCAGCGTCCCGCCCGCTGGTTGGCGGAGGCCTGGGAGATGGGCTCGATCAAAAGCTGGTCCACCTTGTTTCGGTAGGAGTAGCGCTTCACGCGCGCGAGCCCCGGGTCGATCACGTAGCGGATGCCGGGCACGGTAAGGGATGTTTCCGCCACGTTGGTGGCCAGGATGATGCGGCGCGCGCCGTGGGGTGCGAACACCCGGTCCTGCTCCTCGCGCGACTGGCGCGCATAGAGGGGCAGGATCTCCACCCCGGGGGGATGGTGTTTGCGCAGCAATTCCGCGGTGTCGCGAATCTCCCGCTCGCCCGGCAGGAAGATGAGGATGTCGCCGTCGCGGGACAGCCGTGCCACCTCGTCCACGGCGTCCACGATGGCCTGTTCCAGATCCCGCTCCTTGTCATCCTCGTCTTCGCTGCGCACCGGCCGGTAGCGGATCTCCACCGGGTACAGGCGCCCGGAGACCTCGATCACCGGCGCATGGCCGAAGTGGCGCGCGAACAGTTCGGTATTGATGGTGGCGGAGGTGATCACCAGCTTCAGGTCGGGCCGGCGCGGCAGCAGGCGCTTCAGATAGCCCAGCAGGAAATCGATGTTGAGACTGCGCTCGTGGGCTTCGTCGATGATGATCGTGTCGTAGCGCTTCAGCAGGGGATCGGATTGCGTCTCGGCAAGCAGGATGCCGTCCGTCATGACCCGGATCAGGTTGTCCGGACTGCCGGTTTCCTGGAAGCGCACCTTGTAGCCCACCACGTCGCCCAGCGGCGTGCCGAGTTCACGCGCGATGCGCGCCGCCACCGAGCGGGCGGCGATGCGCCGCGGCTGGGTGCAGCCGATCATGCCATCCAGACCGCGGCCCAGCTCCAGGCAGATCTTGGGCAGCTGGGTGGTCTTGCCGGAACCGGTCTCGCCCGCGACGATCACCACCTGATGCGCGGCGATGGCGCGCGCGATCTCCTCCCGCCGGGCGGCGATGGGCAGCTCTTCGGGATAGGCAATGGGGGGCACGCGCGCCGCGCGTTTCTGGCGCGCCTCGGGGGAGAATGCCATGTCAGCGCTTCCGCTCGCGGCGGCCCGCCGGCTGCACGCCGGGCGGCAACGCGGTGGCCAGATGCTGGGCAAGCCGCGCCAGCGTCTCGACCCGTTGGCTGCGGCGGCGCCAGACCAGGCCGATGGTGCGGGTGGGCACCGGCGGGGCAAAGGGACGCAGGGCGATCAGGCGCTTCTCCCCCCGCGGCGCGTTTTCTGCGGCGAGCTGGGGCAGCAGGGTGAGGCCCAGGTCCATGGCCACCATCTGGCGCAGCATTTCCAGGCTGGTGGCCTGTACATCTTCTGCCGGCCGGTCGGCACGTCCGCACACGTCCAGGGCCTGCTCGCGCAGGCAATGACCTTCCTCCAGGAGCAGCAGCGGCGCGTCGGCCAGCTCGCGCGGGCGGATCTGGTCGCGGGCGGCGAGGGGGTGTCCCGCGGGCAGGGCCACCAGGAAGGGTTCGCGGTACAGGGGAAACACCTCGAGACCTTCGTCCTCCACCGGCAGGGCCAGCAGCGCCGCATCGAAGCGTCCTTCGCGCAATTTGTGGAGCAGGCGGTCCGTCAGCTCCTCGCGCAGCACCAGCTTGAGGCGGGGAAAGACCTTGTGTACCGAGACCAGGGCATGGGGCAGGTAATAGGGGCCCACCGTGGGGATCACACCCAGGTGGAGAGTCACCGCCATCACGTCCTCGGCCACGGTGCGGGCCAGTTCCCGGATGCGCTCGGCCTCGGCGACGATCACCCGGGCACTGTCCAGAATCGCCCGCCCCACCGGCGTGGGGGTGATGCGCTTGAGGCTGCGGTCGAACAGGGTGAGGCCGAGATAGTCCTCCAGCTTTTTCACCTGGGTGGAGAGGGTGGACTGGGTGATGTGACAGGCCTCCGCGGCCTGGCCGAAATGGCCGGTGTCGGCCAGGGCGACGATGTAGCGCAGCTCCTGCAGGGTCATGGGCAGTGTCGATGGAAACCAGGAGGATCATCGATTATACCGTCAAATCGCCAGTTGCCCGTTTGTCTGGAAGATAGCGTTGGCTCCGGCTGAAAGCAGTCCACCCCAATCGACAAAATCGATCACGGAAGTGAAAAAAATCGATTTCCCATCTGGCACCGAGCGGCTGACAATGATCTACAGGGCATCCCTGAAAGGAGAACGAAACATGGCAGCGCAACTGAGACTCCTGTGGAACGTCTGGGCCCGGCTGGGCGCCGGGTTGGGTGGCTTGGTTGTGGAGGGCGCCTGATGCGTCCCGCGGTGTTTGGCGCGCCGCCAATGGCGCTGGTGGCCGTCACCGAGCCCGAGCTGGCGGCGGTGAACGCCCTGATCGAGCGGGCGATCGCGGGCTGGCGTCTGCCGGAGCGGGTGCGGCGGCTCATGTTGCCCAGCTATTGCTACCGAGCGGCCGACCTCACTTGTCTCGACTTGGTCGCGGCCCGGGTCCATGGCGCGATCGTCGGTGTGGCGGCGTGGGAAGACGCACCCCCTGGGGAGCCGCCGGCAGGGGCGCGCGGGCTGTTGCTGCATGGTCTCTACGTCGATCCACCCTGGCAGGGACGGGGCCTGGGACGCACCCTGTTCGAGGCAGCCTGCGAGGCGGCACGGCGCAAGGGTTTCGAGGGCGTGCTGGTCAGGGCCCGGCCCGAGGCCGCGGGCTTCTTCGCGGCCATGGGCGGTCAGGCGCTGCCCGTGGTGGATCCGGCGCGGGATTATCCCCACCGCTTTTGGAAAACCGTCTGAGCAGGAGGCACATCATGGTGCTAAGTTTGTACAGTGTGGTCCGGGCCTGGCGGCGCGACCGGGCGGCGGAGAAGCTGGCTGCCGCCTATGGGGACGTGCCCCTGGGCGTGTGTTAGAGGGAACATGAGCGAGCTCAGCGAGGCGCTTCCCGGCTGGCGCAGTGTGTGGCGCGCCCAAGCGCGCGCTCATCCCCATGCGGCGCTGGGTCTGGGCGTGGGCGCGCTGGCGGTGCTGCTCCTGTCGGGGGCGAGTCTGTATCGCGCCGCCACGGGGGAAATGGACGGCGTGCTGCGCCTGGCCCTGCTGGGCGGCCTGGCGGGTTTCCTCGCCACGGGACTGGGGGCGCTGCCGGCGCTGGCCCTCACCCGTCTGTCCACCCGGCTGGAGGACAGCCTGCTGGGACTGGCGGCGGGCATGATGCTGGCGGCGAGCAGCTTCTCCCTCATCCTGCCGGGGCTTGCCGCAGGGGAACAGCTCACCGGCCATGCGGCTGCGGGCGCCGCCCTGGTGGTGCTTGGGCTTGCCCTGGGAGCGGCGCTCATGCTGGGGCTCGATGATTTCATGCCCCACGAGCATGCCCACCTGGGCGTGCACGGGGCAGGCGGCGAACGGGTATCGCGGGTGTGGCTGTTCGTGTTCGCCATCGCCCTGCACAACCTGCCGGAGGGCATGGCCATCGGTGTGGCTTTTTCCCGGGGCGATCTCTCGGTGGGACTGCCGCTGACCAGCGCCATCGCCCTGCAGGACATCCCGGAAGGGCTGGCCGTGGCCATGGCCCTCAAGGCCGTGGGGCTCGCCCCCCTGCGGGCGGTGGGCGTGGCGGTGGCCAGCGGCCTCATGGAACCCCTGGGCGCCCTGGTGGGCGTCGGGCTCACCAGCGGGCTGGCGGCGGCCTATCCCATCGGCCTGGGGCTGGCTGCGGGCGCGATGATCTTCGTGGTGTCCCACGAGGTGATTCCGGAAACCCACCGCAATGGCCACCAGACGGCGGCCACCCTGGGGCTGATGGCCGGTTTCGCAGTGATGATGGTGCTCGACACCACGTTGGGCTGAACGAAGAATTCATCAACCAAGGAGAACGCCATGGCCAAAAAGAAATCCTCCATGACCAAAGGTGAAAGCGCCTTTCTCACCGACATCAAAACCCTGCGCGAACGCGCGCGCAGGCACATCGAGGATGGCGCGGTCACACCCGGCTATCAGGCGGACCGCGCCACCGTGATCAAGCTGCTCAACGAGGCGCTGGCCACGGAGCTGGTGTGTATCCTGCGCTACAAGCGGCATTACTTCATGGCCAGCGGCATCAATGCCGACGCCGTGGCGCAGGAATTCCTCCAGCATGCCAACGAGGAGCAGATGCACGCCGACCAGATCGCCGCGCGCATCGTGCAGCTCAAGGGCGAGCCCAACTTCAATCCGGACGGCCTGTCTTCCCGCAGCCACGCGGAATACGTGGAAGGCGACAGCCTCATCGACATGATCCGGGAGGACCTGGTGGCCGAGCGCATCGCCATCGACAGCTACGGCGAGATGATCCGTTACATCGGCGACAAGGATCCCACCACGCGCCGCATGCTCGAGGGCATCCTGGCCATGGAGGAGGAACACGCCGATGATCTCGCCAGCCTGCTGGCGGACCTGCAAAAATAGCCCGCAAGGCCTTTCCTCCGGCCCGTTGACGCCGGGCCGGGCGACGGGAAAATATTCCTTCGCGCAAGCGCAGAGGAGACGTCGTCGTGAACAAGAACAAAGTCGGCTTCGGCGGGCTGGGGGGGCTGCTGGTTGGGCTCCTGCTTGCCGGGGATGCCCCGGCGCAGGTGGTGCCCCAGGGCGAGGTGGCCCCGCCCCGCCAGGAATCCGGGCCCCGTCGCGGGTTCGGCATCTCCATCGATCTCGGCAGCCTGTTTGGCGCCATCCGCGATGCGGTCAAGCGCCAGGACCAGCAGGATCAGCCGCCGCCCCTGGCCAAGCAGGCCGTGCAGGTGAGTCCCGTGACGGGGGGCGGCTACACCATCGACTGGGTGGTGCAGTATGCCAACACCACCAATGCCACCCAGAACGGTGTCACCATCGTCGATGGCCCCATCGCCACCATCCTGCCGGGATCGCTGCAGCAGCCGGCCGCCTGGGTGGGTACCACCAATGCCAATCCACCCGTGGACAACTGGGTCAAGTGGACGGGCAATGCGCCGCCGCTGTCCGGCTACATGAGCGCGAGCCTGCCCACAGCCAGCCCTGCCAGCTTCAATCCGGGTGCCGCCTCCGGCGATGGCTTCATGCCCATCCCCTACCGGCGGGCGGGCGTGCTGCGCATCTACTACATCAACCACCACATCGGCGGCGCCCCGCCCCCCAACGACGTGAACACGGCGCTGTCGTTCGGCTGCGTGGATACCACCACCGGCGCGCCCTGTGCCGGTTTCCCCCGGAAGCTGCCCAAGGGCGATGGCAGTGGCCAGCCCTCCGCGGTGAGTTTCTACCCAGAGGAATACGACCTGCAGAACGGCCTCCTGTTCTACGCGGTCACCGCTCGCGGCGCTGCCGGCTGGGATTACGGGCTTGGCTGTTACGATCTCAACAACGATGTGGAATGCGGCTTCTACCGCCTGGGCTCGCTGCCTGCCAGCCACAGCGGCGAGGCCTACGTCAAAGGTCCTTGGCGGGTGGGCAACCGTCTCTATCTGCTGGCGGCCAACCGCAGGCTCTACTGCCTGGATGCGGGCAACCCCTCCGTGTTTTGTCCGGGACTGTCGGGCTACGACACGGGCTTTGCGCTGCCGGCGGGTGTGTTCCCCTATCCGGGGCCGCTCAATTACTGGGGACCGTCCGTGTTCGGCGAGGTCATCGGCAGCCGACTCTACCTCACCACGGATGACACTCCCCAGTCCGGTTGGTCGGCGGTGACCAAGGGCCTGCGCACCTTCTGCTACGACACCAGCAGCAACGCTGCCTGCGCGGGCTTCGCCACCCCGGTGCGCACGGTGAGTGCCGTGCGCACCACGCCCTTCCTCCATTTCGATGCGGCGGGCGTGGCGCGCCACGTGTGCGTGCGCCTCAAGGGCGTCAGCCAGAGCTGCGTCGATGCCAGCACGGGCGCGGCCTCGGCACCGCCCACCGTCATGCCGGCCTTCAGTTCCAACGAAGGGTTCGGTTCGGAAGTGGTGGTGGGGCGGCGCACCTATTTCCCGGATTACCATTTGGGCGATCAGTCCGTGAAGTGCTGGGACTGGTCCACCCAGGCGGCCTGCGCGCCGGTGGCCTCCTTTCCCGCCTGGACCAGCAACCCCAAGAATTACGCAGTCAATGTGGACGACCGGGGCTGCCTGTGGGTGCTGGGGGACAATGCCCATGCCACCTGGAACTTCGACCCCGCCAAGCCCCTGGTCAACGGCAAGGCCCAGCGCTGCGGGGGGACGGAGGGTGTGTTCACCCAGGTGTTTCTGCCCTGGCAGTACTGTTCCGGCCCCAGACCTTTTGCCTGGACGCAACTGGAAGTGGCCAACGCCACCCTGGCCCAGTTCACCCGGCTGATCCTGCGGGTGAAGGATGGCGCGGGCAATGTCATCTTCACCTTCGATGCCCTGGCCAGCGGCACACTGCAGACGGCCATCACCGCCATCGATCCCCAGACCAATGGCCAGCCCCTGCGCGTGGAAGTGGACTATGCCCTGGCGCCCGGGGCCAGCGTGACGCCGGAGCTGCGTGCCCACTATCGGGCCTCGCCCCTGGAGTTCTGCTTCAGAAGCACCCACACCTGCAACCAGGGGCCCATCACCAACCAGGTGGGCGTGACGGAACCGGCGGCCCTGCAGCTGCCGCCCGTCACCGTGCAGGTGCCTCTGCCCCAGGGCTGCAGCGCTGGGGCCGGGGAAGGGTCGGGGAGCGGCTCCCCGGCCGAGGGTGGCGCCACCCCCGGCACGCCCGCTTCCGGCACGTCCGGCGGCACGGGCACCGGGAGTCTCGCAGCGGGCGCGGTGGCGGCAGGTGGTGTCGCGGCCGCCGTCCTGGGCAATCAGGCAGCCGTGCCGGTGGTGGAGTGTCCGCCCGGCATCCCGGACTGCAGGGTGGCCCAGAGCACACCGAACGCGCCACCCAAGCGCTGCTACTGGCGGCCCAAGGTGAAAGCCCAGCCTGCGCAGGCCACGAGCGCGAAACCCAAGCCCCGCGCGAAGGCACCGTCAAAGCCCGCCGCCAAACCGGCTGCGACCAGGATCGGCCAGGCCGGCGCCAAACCGGCCACCGGCACCGCGGCCAAGCCCAAACCGCGGCCCAAGCCCGCGCCGGAAATGGAGTGGGTGTGCGAGGACTGATGCCCGGCGCGTGACGGCCCGCGCGCCGGCTCGGGAGCCCTCGCCCAATCCCGGTACCGGCGCGGGCGGGTTTAGCCCGTGCTCCAGGCGCGGGGCTTGATCATGCCGGCCAGCTTGCAGGCCTGCTTCACGTAGCCATAGGGAAACAGCCGGTAGAGGTGTTCCTTGGCCGCCTTGCGGTCCATGCCGCGGCCGGCCAGATGATCCTGCACGTGGCGCACGTCCGGCGCCACCTGGTGCTCGCTCCAGTATTCCCGCATGAAGCGCAGCACGTCCCAGTGGTCCTCGGTGAGGGTGATGCCCTCCTCCGTGGCGAGCTGCTGCGCCACTTCCTCGGACCAGTCCTCCGGATTGATCAGGTAGCCCTCCACATCGCGGGCCACGGCCAGTTCGGTCGCCATGGTGTTCTCCAAAAAATTGCCTGTCCCGAAACATAAGGACGGCGTTGAATGCAATCAAGCGATATTATTTTGGGATTGATATCGAAAAAGGCGATTGAAGATGACCGAACACCTGCCGCGCCGCCTGTCCCTGGACGTGGAGCAGGCGCGCACCTTCCTGGCCATCGTGGCACGGGGCAGCTTTCTCGAGGCCGCGCGCCAGCTCAACGTCACCCAGTCCACGGTCAGCGCGCGTGTGCGCGGGCTGGAGCAGGCGCTGGGGGTGCGGCTGTTCCAGCGTAACCGCGCCGGGGCGAGTTTGACCCTGGCCGGCCGACGTTTCCTGCCCTATGCCCAGCGCCTGGCACGCGTGGCGGAACAGGCCTGGCGCGAGGTGGGGCTGCCGTCCCGCTACCGCAGCACCCTGCGTGTGGGTGCCCGCATCGCCCTCTGGGAGGGCCTGCTGCCGGCGTGGCTTGCCCGTTTGCGCAAGGCCCATGGTGATGTCGCGGTGGAGGCGGAGATCGGCTTCGAGGCGGACCTCATGGGCCGGCTCACCGAGGGCAGTCTCGACCTCGCGCTCATGTACACCCCCACCCACACGCCCGGTCTGGTGGTGCGTCATCTGTTCGACGAGGAACTGGTGCTGGTGTCCGACCGGCCACGGCGTCGCCCCAGCCGGGAATACATCCACGTGCGCTGGGGACCCGGCTTCGATCAGCAGGAAGCCGCGGCCTTCCCCGGTCTGGAGCCGCCGCCGCGGGTGGTGAACGTGGGCTGGCTGGCGGTGCAGCTTTTGCTTGGCGAGGGGGGCAGCTGCTACCTGCCCTGGCGCATGGCCGAGCCCTGGGTGCAGGCCGGCCGACTGCATGTGCTGCGCAGCGCACCGCGCCTGCCGCTGCCTGCCTACGCGGTGTACCGGGAGGAGGACGCCCAGGGTCTGGTGGGGACGGCCCTGGCGCTGCTGGCGGCCATGGTGGCGGCGCCGGCCGGCCCCTGAGGCGCGCCGCCCGCTGCTACAGCCGGTGGCGCGCGTCGCGCAGCGTGAAGCCGGGCACCGGGCGCTCCAGTGCGCGGCCCAGGGCGATGACCTTGAACAGCTCGCCCATTTCCGCCGGTGACAGCAGTCTGCCCACCGCCTGGGCCTCGGGGGCATAGCGCAGGGTGTCGGTCACCGGCACCTGCGCCAACAGGTCCGTGATGCCGCATTCCAGCAGGAAGGCCGCCTGGGTGGTGTAGCCCGCAAGCTCGAGTCCGGCCGCTGCCCCGGCCTCGGCGATGGCCGTGAAGTCCACATGGGCGGTGATGTCCGACAGTCCCGGCCAGAGGAAGGGATCGGCATGGGCGTGATGGCGGTAGTGGCCCATGAGGGTGCCCGCGGCCCGCTGGGGGTGGTAGTACTCGGCGCGCCCGAAGCCGTAGTCGAGGAACAGAAGCAGGCCCCGGCGCAGCCGCTGCGCGAGGGTGTGCACGAGGCGGGCGGCGGCGCGGTGGATTTCCATGAGATAGCCCTCCGGCAGGACGAGCGCCGCGGCCCGGGCGATGAGATCCCCGTCCCGGCAGGGGCGGTCTTCCCAGCCGAAGCCCTTTGGCGTGACCACCACGCCCCGTTCCAGGAAATGGTCGCCGCGCCGCAGGAGGAGGTGGACCGGCAGGGCATCCAGTACCTCGTTGCCCAGGGCGATGCCCGTGAAGCCTTCCGGCAGGTGATCGAGCCAGCTCACGCGCGCGGCCAGCGCCGGCGGCAGCGTGGCGAGCAGCCGGCGCTGACGTTCGGCCAGCTCGGCCGACGGTTCCAGGATCAGGTAGCGTGCTGGCAACATGCCCAGCCGGTCGAGTTCCATGAGCAGGTCCCGCGCCAGCTTTCCGCTGCCTGCGCCCAGCTCGAGGAGGTCGGCCGTCCCGCCCAGCGCCGCCAGCACCTCCGCGCAGCAGCGGGCGAGGCTGCGTCCGAACAGGGAAGTCATTTCCGGCGCGGTGATGAAGTCGCCTTCTGCCCCGAACTTGATGCTGCCCGCGGCGTAATAGCCCAGCCCCGGCGCATGCAGGACCAGCTCCATGTAGCGGGCGAACGGGATCCAGCCGCCGGCGCGCCGGATTTCTTCGCGCACGTAGGCGCTCACACGGGCGCTGTGGGCGGCGCCATCGGGGCTGGGAGCGGGTAGGGCGTGCATGTGGTAGATTTCGAAACTTATGGGAGCCGTACACACGGGCCCGGAAGGGGCATTGTAGCGGCCACGGACACAGCATGAACAACAGTCACGCGGACAAAGTCGTCCTTATCACCGGCGGTGCCAAGCGCGTGGGCGCGGTGATCTCGCGCATGCTGCATGCGGCCGGCTGCCGGCTCATGATCCATTACCGGTCCTCGCGGAGCGAGGCGGAAGCGCTGGCCGGCGAGCTCAATGCCAAACGGCCGGACAGCGTGGGGCTGGTGCAGGCGGATCTGCTGGACATCGCCGGCCTGCCGCGTCTGGTGCACGACACGGTGGCGAAATTCGGCCGCCTGGACGTGCTCGTCAACAATGCCTCGAGCTTCTATCCCACCGAGGTGGGCCACATCACCGAGCAGAACTGGCAGGATCTCATCGGCACCAACCTCAAGGCCCCGCTGTTCCTCTCCCAGGCGGCGGCAGACGCCCTGCGCCACGCCCATGGCTGCATCGTGAATATCGCCGACATCCACGCGGAACGGCCCATGAAGGCCTATGTGGTGTACAGCATCGCCAAGGCGGGACTGGTGGCCATGACCAAATCCCTGGCCCACGAGCTGGGCCCCTATGTGCGCGTGAATGCCATCGGTCCCGGGCCCATCCTGTGGCCGGAGGACGATCCCACCTTCGACGACACGGAACGCCGGCGCATCATCGCCCACACCCTGCTCAAGCGGGAAGGCACGCCGGAAGACATCGCGCGGGCGGTGCGCTTCCTCATCTTCGACGCCACCTACACCACCGGCCACATGCTCACCGTGGACGGCGGCCGGAGCGCCAGCCTGTGACGCCGCCTGTCATGCCATCCAGGCGGCTGGTGACCGCCGCGGGGCGCGCCATCGGCGATTACGACATGATCCGCGCCGGCGACCGGGTGCTGGTGGGACTGTCCGGCGGCAAGGACAGTCTGTCCCTGCTGCACGTGCTGCTGCATCTGCAGAAAAAGGCGCCGGTTAGGTTCGAGCTCGCCGCGGCCACCGTCGATCCCCAGTCGCCGGATTTCGACCCCTCTCCCCTCAAAGAGTACGTGCCGCAACTGGGCATTCCCTATTTCTACGAATCCTTCCCCATCGTGGAGCAGGCCAAGCAGTCCATGCAGGGCGATTCCTTCTGTGCCTTCTGCTCCCGTCTGCGGCGCGGGCTGCTCTACGGTTGCGCGCGGCGGGAAGGCTACAACGTGCTGGCGCTGGCCCAGCACTTGGACGACCTGGCGGAGACCTTCCTCATGTCCGCCTTCTTCGGCGGCAAGCTGCGCACCATGCAGGCCCATTACGTGATCGACGCCGGCGACCTGCGCGTGATCCGCCCCTTCGTCTATGTGCGCGAGCGGCAGACGGCTGCCTTTGCCAAAACCGCGGGCCTGCCCGTGATCCAGGAAAACTGTCCCGCCTGTTTCGCCATGCCCACCGAGCGCATGCACATGAAGGAACTGCTGGCCGGACTGGAAAAACAGCACCCCCGCCTGTTTCCCAATCTGCTCACCGCCATGCGGCCCCTGATGGGGCCCATGAAGGAAGGGCGGCGCCACATGCCGCCCCATCACCGCAGCGATCCGCTGGTGGTGGACTGAAGCCTTGATCCCGAATCATCCCGCTGAAAAAAGAGTGGAGCACCATGACCAACCCCGTCGCGATTCATTCCTTCGAACCACCCCGGCGCACCCTCATGGGGCCGGGACCCTCCGACGTCCATCCGCGCGTGCTGGCTGCGCTGGCGCGTCCCACCATCGGTCATCTCGACCCGGTCTTCGTGGAGATGATGGAGGAGCTCAAGACGCTCCTGCGCGCCGCCTTCCTCACCGAAAACGAACTCACCTTCCCCGTGTCCGGGCCCGGCTCGGTGGGCATGGAAACCTGCTTCGTCAATCTGGTGGAGCCTGGTGACCAGGTGATCGTGTGCGTCAACGGCCTGTTTGGCACACGCATGGTGGACAACGTGCGCCGCTGCCGGGGCGAGCCCATCGTCATCGAGGATGCCTGGGGCGAACCGGTGGATCCAAACAAGCTGGAAGATGCTCTCAAGCGCCATCCGGGGGTCAAGGTGGTGGCCTTCGTGCACGCCGAGACCTCTACCGGTGTAGCCTCGGATGCCAAAACCCTGGCGGAAATCGCCCACCGCCATGGCGCGCTCACCCTGGTGGATGCGGTGACCTCCCTGGGCGGCTCGGAACTGCGGGTGGATGAATGGGGACTGGATGCGGTCTATTCCGGCAGCCAGAAATGCCTGTCCTGCGTGCCGGGACTGTCGCCCGTCACCTTCAGCCCCCGTGCCGTGGAGACGGTGAAGAACCGCAAGCAGGCGGGGCAGAGCTGGTTCATGGATCTCACCCTGGTGCTGGGCTACTGGAACGCGGCCCGGCGCACCTATCACCACACGGCGCCCATCAACGCGCTCTACGCCCTGCACGAGGCGCTGGTGGTGCTGGCGGAGGAGGGCATCGAGAAGGCCTGGCAGCGCCACCGCGCCATGCATGAGCAGCTCCGGGCGGGGCTTGAGCGCCTGGGACTGGAATTCCTGCCCGCCGAGCCCCACCGCCTGCCCCAGCTCAATGCCGTCAGGGTGCCGCCGGGTGTGGACGAGGCGGAGGTGCGCCGGCGTCTGCTCACGGAATACGACCTGGAAATTGGCGCCGGCATGGGTCAGCTCGCCGGCCGGATCTGGCGCATCGGTCTCATGGGCTATGGCGCCCG
This sequence comes from Burkholderiales bacterium, assembly GCA_037478575.1. GTDB lineage: Bacteria > Pseudomonadota > Gammaproteobacteria > Burkholderiales > Thiobacteraceae > Thiobacter. Next base: position 18,842 of record JBBFMG010000007.1, read on the forward strand.
CCAGGAAAACGTGGACCGCTGCCTGTCAGCCCTGTCCCGCGTGCTGGCGCGCTGACACTTTCAGGCCAGGCGCTGCCGCAGGGTGCGGGCCGCGGCCACCATGTGGGCGAGCGCCGGCTCCACTTCCTCCCAGGTGCGCGTTTTGAGCCCGCAGTCCGGGTTCACCCACAGACGCTCCGGCGGAAACAGGGTCGCGGCGTATTCCAGCAGCCCCACCATGTCTTCGGTCGTCGGCACGTGGGGTGAGTGCACGTCGAACACGCCGGGGCCCAGCTCGTTGGGGTAGTCCGCCCGGGCGAAGGCCCGGACGGATTCCATGCCGGAGCGGCTCGCCTCGACGGTGAGCACGTCGGCATCCAGGGCGATGATCGCCGGCAGGATGTCGCCGAACTCGGCATAACACATGTGGGTGTGGATCTGGGTGGCGTCCGCCACGCCGGCCGCGCACAGGCGGAAGGCGCGCGTGGCGGCGGCGAGGTAGTCCGCACGCGCCGCGGCCCGCAGGGGCAGCCCCTCGCGCAGCGCCGGCTCGTCGATCTGGATGATGGCGATGCCGGCCCGTTCCAGATCTTCCACTTCGTCGCGCACCGCGGCGGCGAGCTGCAGCAGGACCGTGGACTGGGGCAGATCGTCGCGCACGAAGGACCACTGGAACAGGGTTGCCGGCCCGGTGAGCATGCCCTTCACCGGCCTGGCGGTGAGGCTCTGCGCGTAGCGTGTCCAGTCGAGGGTGATGGGCGAAGGGCGCGCCACGTCGCCGTAGAGGATGGGGGGTTTCACGCAGCGCGAGCCGTAGGACTGCACCCAGCCGTTCTGGGTCACCGCGAAACCCGCCAGGTGCTCGGCGAAGTATTCCACCATGTCGTTGCGCTCGGGCTCGCCGTGCACCAGCACGTCCAGCCCGAGTGCTTCCTGCAGCCGGATGGCGTGGGCAATTTCGCCTTCCATTGCGGCGCGGTAAGCCGTCTCGGCCAGTTCGCCGCGGCGCCAGGCGGCACGCGCCCGGCGCAATGCCGGCGTCTGGGGAAAGGAGCCGATGGTGGTGGTCGGCAGCGGCGGCAGTTTCAGGCGGGTGCGTTGGGCGGCGCGCCGGACGGCAGAGGGCGAGGGACGCCGGCCGGCATCATGGGCCAGGGCCGCCAGGCGCGCCGCCACCACCGGCCGGTGGACGCGGGGACTGGCGCGCCGGGCCTCGACCTGGGCGCGGGCCGCTGACCAGTCCACTGGGTGGCCCGCCAGGGCGTGTTTCAGGGCGGCCAGCTCGTTGAGCTTCTCCCGCGCGAAAGCCAGCCAACCCCGCACTTCGGCATCGAGCGCGGTTTCTCCTTCGAGGCTGACCGGCACATGGAGCAGGGAACAGGACGGGGCCAGCCACAGCTCACGGCGACGCTCCGCCGCGCGCCGCAGGCGGGCGAAGGCCGCATCCAGATCGGTGCGCCACACGTTGCGCCCGTTGACGATGCCCACCGAGAGCACCTTGTGTGCCGGCAGCCAGTCCAGCACCGCCGGCAGGTCGCCCGCCCCGCGCACAGCGTCCACGTGCAGGCCGTGCACCGGCAGCTGGCAGGCCAGGCGGGTGTTCTCGGCCAGGGGAGCGAAATAGCTGGCCAGCAGGAGTCTCGGGCCGGCGGCCGTCAGGGTGGCGTAGGCGGGTTCGAAGGCCGCCTGCCAGGCCGGTGTAAGTTCGGTGGCGAGGATCGGTTCGTCCAGTTGCACCCAAGCCACACCCTGTTGCGCCAGCCGCGCCAGGATCTGGCCATAGACCGGCAGCAGCCGTGGCAGAAGATCCAGGCGGGAAAATCCATCCGCCTTTTCCTTGCCCAGCCAGAGAAAGGTGAGGGGACCCAGCAGCACCACCTTGACCGGATGGCTGAGCCGGCGCGCTTCCTCCACCTGTGCAAACAGGCGTTCCGATCCCGGGCGGAAGTGGCTGTCCGGCGTGAACTCCGGCACCAGGTAGTGGTAGTTGGTGTCGAACCACTTGGTCATCTCCAAAGCTGGCCGGCCGGCTTGCGGATCCTCCCCATCGCGGGCCAGGCCCCGGGCCATAATAAAGTAGCGGTCGAGCTCCGGCTCATCCCCCCGGAAGCCGAAACGGGCCGGCTCGCAGCCCAGCCACTGGAGGTGGTTGGCCACGTGGTCGTAGTAGGCGAAGTCGCCGACGGTGAGAAAAGCCAGTCCGGAGCGCACCTGCTCGGCCCAGTGGGCGGCACGCAGGCCGCGGGCGGTGTCTTCCAGTTGCGCGGCGGAACATTCGCCCCGCCAGTGGGCTTCCAGTGCGAACTTGAGCTCACGCCGCGCGCCGATGCGCGGGTAACCCAGAATGTGTGTCCGAACCAGGGGTGTCATCTTGTGCTCCTCGATCAGGGGCGCCCATAATCGGATTTTTTCCACACATGAATCAAGCGCATTGTTTTCAAACTGACATGAGAAAAATTCATGATCGAGCTGCGCCATCTGCGCGCCCTGGCGGCGCTGGCGGAAACCGGCAGCGTGAGCAGGGCGGCCGTCCGTCTCAATCTCACCCAGTCCGCCCTGTCCCATCAGATCGCCTCGCTCGAGGCTTATCTCGGGCTCGCGCTGCTGGAGCGCCGTCGTCGCCCCCTGCGCCTCACCGCTGCCGGCGAGCAGCTGCTGGCGCTCGCCCGACGGGTGCTGCCGGAGGTGGATGCGGTGCGTCAGGAACTCGCCCGCCTGAAGGCCGGTGGGGCGACGCGGGAGCTGCGGATCGCGGTGGAATGCCATACCTGCTACGACTGGCTGATGCCTGCCATGGATGCCTACCGGGAGCGTCATCC
>JBBFMG010000008.1:0-19314 GCA_037478575.1 Burkholderiales bacterium
CGCGATGTGGTCGAGCCCCTGGGGTCGCCGCTAAAGCGCCTCCCACAGCCTGATAGGTGCCAAGTTCTCTGGGAGCGGCTTCAGCCGCGATTCCCACCGGCTTCGATGGCCGCCAGGGTGCGCGCCGTCGCCCCCCGGTGGGCGGCGGCGAAACGGCGGCCCGCTTCCCCCATGGCTTGGCGCCGGGCCGGGTCGGCCAGCAGCGCCAGGGCGGCCGCCACGGCCGCGCGCGCATCCGCCACGCGCAGCGCCGCCCCTGCCGCCAGGGCATCCTCGGCCGCCTGGGCGAAGTTGAAGGTATGGGGCCCCAGGATCACCGGGGTGCCCATGGCGCAGGCCTCGATGAGATTCTGGCCGCCATGGGGTAGGAGGCTGCCGCCAAGGATGGCCACGTCGGCCGCGCCATAGTAGGCAAACATTTCCCCCATGCTGTCGCCCAGGAACACGCGGGTGTCGGCCGCCACCGGCGCGTTTTCGCTGCGGCGCTGGAAGGCCATGCCCCGCCGGGAGAGCAGGCTGGCCACTTCGCCGAACCGCTGGGGGTGGCGCGGCACGACGACCAACAGCACGTTCTCCGGCGACAGGGCCGCGAAGGCATCGAGGAGCAGCGCCTCCTCCCCCTCGCGCGTGCTCGCGGCCAGCAGCACGGGCCGGCTGCCCAGAAGCTCCCGCAGTCTGGTTGCCTGCTGTGCGGTGTCCGCCGGCGGGGTCACGTCGAACTTGAGGTTGCCGGTCACCACCACGTGTTGCGCCCCCAGCGCCCGCAGCCGGGCGGCGTCGGCTTCGGTCTGGGCGGCGACCCCCGTGAGGGCGGCGAAGGTGCGGCGGCTCAGCCGCCCGAACCGGGCGTAGCCCCGTGCCGAGCGTTCCGACAGCCGCGCATTGACCAGCCATACCGGCACGCCCGCGCCTTGGCAGCCCGCCACGAGATTGGGCCAGACCTCAGTCTCCATGAAAAGCGCAAGCCTGGGCCGGAAATGGCGCAGGAAGGCGTGCACGGCGAAGGGATAGTCATAGGGACAGTAAGCCTGCAGCACTGCCCCGCCGAACAGCTGCCGGCCCGTTTCCCGGCCCGTGGGGGTCATGTGGGTGAGCAGGATCCGGCACTCGGGATGACGCTGCGCCAGCGCCCGGATCAGGGGCGCGGCGGCCCGGGTTTCCCCCACGGACACGGCGTGGATCCAGATCACGGGTTGCTCCGGCGCGCTGCGGTAGCGGCCGAAGCGTTCTGCCACGTGTTCCAGATAGCCGGGCTCGCGCCGCGCCCGCCAGAGGAGGCGCGCCAGCACTGCCGGGAGAAGCAGGTAGAGCAGCAGGGTGTAAAGCCGCCGCATTCAGAGCACGCCCTGTTTGTGCCAGTCATCCACCACGGCGAGGACCTCCGCCACGGTGGGGAAGCGTCCCGGTGCGCCCAGATTGGCGTGGGGGGTATCGGCCCACACGCCATTCCGGCGGGGATCGGACCCCCCGTAAAGGCCAATGGTGGCGGCACCCACGGCGGTGGCCAGGTGCACGAGCCCCGTGTCCACGCCCACGACGAGGGAGGCGTGGGCGAGCAGGGCGGCGGCCTCGGCAAGCGTCATGCGCGGCGCGGGCAGCGCCCCCGGCATCTGGTCCGCGAGGCGGCGTGCCCGCTCGTATTCCGCCAAGCTTCCCCAGGGCAGCATGAGGTTCAGTCCCCGCGTGGCGAGGGCCTGCCCCAGGGCGGCCCAGTGGGCTTCCGGCCAGAGCTTTTCCGCGCGGCTGGTGGCCGTGAGCAGCACGGCATAGGGGGGCTTGGGTGCGAAGCTTGGGGCCCGCGGGGGACGGGGCAGGCCGTAGTCCAGGGGCAAATCGCGCGGCAGATCGAGGGCGGCGACCGCCAGCATCCGGTAGCGCACCACCGCGTGGGCCGCGCGGTCCACGTCATGGCACCGGTCGTAGAACCACGCCGCCAGGGGCTCGCGCGCGCTGGCGGCGCAGTAGCCCACCCGCTCCCCCCGGGCGAGGCGGCAAAGGAGGGCGCTTTTGAGGAGACCCTGGGTGTCGAGGATCAGGTCGTAGGTGTGGGCGGTGAGGCGGCGCCGGAAAGCCGCCATTTCCCGCCACACCGCGGGGCGCCAGGGCTGTCTGCGCCAGCGCCGCAGGGCCACGGGGATCACGGTTTCCACGCCGGGGTGCAGCCGGGGGATGTCGGCGAAGGCCTCCTCCACCAGCCAGTGGAGGGCCGCGTCCGGATGCCGCGCGCGAATGTCCGCCACCACCGGCAGATTGTGGATCACGTCGCCCATCGAGGAAGTCTTGACCAGGAGCACCCGCATGGGGGCGACAGCGTACACGCAAACCCCCGCCGGCGCATATAGAATGGCGGCTTAATGGCCCGTCTGCCCGTGTCCGCCACCATCATCGCCCGCGATGCCGCGCGGGAGATCGGTCCCTGCCTCGAGTCGGTGGCCTTTGCCGACGAGATCCTGGTGGTGGATTCGGGCAGCCAGGACGGCACCCCGGAAGTGGCGGCCGCCCATGGGGCGCGGGTGCTGCACCAGGCCTGGCTGGGCTATGGGCGCCAGAAGCAGTTCGCCGCAAAGGCCGCAGCCCATGACTGGGTGCTCTCCCTCGATGCCGACGAGCGGGTGACGCCCGAGCTGCGGGCCGCTATCGAATCGGCGCTGGCGGCGCCCACGGCGGCGGGCTTCGAAATGGCGCGGCGCAACCGCTTCCTGGGACGCTGGCTGCGGCACGGGGAGGGTTACCCCGACTGGTCCCTGCGCCTGTTCGACCGCCGGCGGGCGCGCTGGAGCGACGATGCCGTGCACGAGAAGGTCATCTGCGATGGCCCGGTGGCCCGGCTGTCGGGTGATTTGCTGCACGAATCCTGCGACACCCTGGCGCGCTATCTGGCCAAGCAGAACCACTACACCAGCCTGCAGGCGGAGGCGCTTTACCGCGCGGGACGGCGTGCCCACTGGGGCAGCCTGGTGCTGAGCCCCCTGCTGCGCTTCGTCAGGTTCTACTTCCTGCGCGCGGGCTTTCTCGACGGGCTGCCGGGGCTGGTGCATATCGGCATCGGCTGCATGAACAGCTTCGTCAAATACGCCAAACTTCTGGAACTGCAAGGAAAGGACGGGCCTTGAGAATCCTGGTCACCGGCTGCGCCGGCTTCATTGGCATGCATACCGCCCAGCGTCTGGTCGCCCGCGGCGACGAGGTGGTGGGCGTGGACAACCTCAACGACTACTACGACGTGCAGCTCAAGGTGGACCGGCTGCGGCAGCTGGAGGGCAGGCGGGGGTTCGCCTTCGCCCAAATGGATCTGGCCGACCGGGCCGCCTGCGCCGAGCTGTTCGCCAAGGGACGGTTCGAGCGCGTGGTGCATCTCGCCGCCCAGCCCGGCGTGCGCTATTCCCTGAAGAATCCCCAGGCCTACATCGATTCCAACCTGGTGGCCTTCGGCAACGTGCTGGAAGGCTGCCGGCACCACGGCGTGGAACACCTGGTCTATGCCAGCAGCTCATCGGTATATGGCGCGAACCGCAAGATGCCCTTTTCCGAGCACGACAACGTGGACCATCCGGTGAGTCTGTATGCGGCCACCAAGAAGGCCAACGAGCTCATGGCCCACACCTACAGCCATCTGTTCGGTCTGCCCACCACGGGGCTGCGGTTCTTCACGGTGTATGGTCCCTGGGGCCGCCCCGACATGTCGCCGTCCCTGTTCGTGGGGGCCATCCTGCGCGGGGAACCCATTCAGGTTTTCAACGAGGGCCGCATGCGCCGTGACTTCACCTACATCGACGACATCGTGGAAGGCGTGGTGCGCGTGCTGGACCGGATTCCCCAGGGCCAGCCGGATTTCGACCACGCCCACCCGGACCCGGCCGCGAGCCACGCGCCCTACCGCCTCTACAACATCGGCAACCACGAGCCGGTGGAACTCATGACTTTCATCGAGACCATCGAGCAGGCGGTGGGGCGCAAGGCCGAAAAAATCTTCCTGCCCATGCAGCCGGGGGACGTGGAGGCCACCTATGCAGACACCAGCCTGCTCAGGGAGGCGGTGGGCTTTGCCCCTGCCACGCCCCTTGCGGAGGGCATTCGCAAATTCGTGGCGTGGTACAGGGCCTATTACGGCGCCCGTTCCGCCTGACGCGACCGCCTCTTCTGCCGGCGGGTACAGGCACTCCTGCGCGAAACCGGCGGGGGGCGCGGCGGCGGGCCGGGGGCATCAGATGTCAGGGACGGCTACAATAGCCCTCTGGCAGCCGGGCCGGCGCAGCGCCTCCTTCCTGCGCCCGACGCAGCATTCCCAGGAATCCAATTCAGGCAGTCTCATGTCCACTTCGATTCTCGTCACCGGCGGCGCCGGCTTCATCGGATCCAACTTCGTGCTCCAGTGGCTGGCCCGCCACGACGAGCCGGTGGTGAATCTCGACCGGCTCACCTATGCAGGCAACCTGGACAATCTCGCGGCGGTGGCGAAGGACCCGCGCCACATCTTCGTGCACGGCGACATCAACGAACGCGCCCTGGTGGAGCGCCTGCTGGCTCAGCACAGGGTGCGCGCCATCGTCCACTTCGCCGCGGAATCCCACGTGGACCGCTCCATCCACGGGCCGGAGGACTTCATCACCACCAACGTCAACGGCACCTTCCATCTGCTGGAGGCGGCGCGGGCCTACTGGTCGGAGCTTGACGCCGGCGAACGGGAGGCGTTCCGCTTCCTGCACGTCTCCACCGACGAGGTCTATGGGTCCCTGGGGCCGAACGATCCGCCCTTTTCCGAAACCACCTGTTTCGCCCCCAACAGCCCCTATTCCGCGTCCAAGGCGGCATCCGACCATCTCGCGCGGGCCTGGCATCACACCTACGGGCTGCCGGTGCTCATCACCCACTGTTCCAACAACTACGGGCCCTACCAGTTTCCGGAAAAGCTCATTCCCTTGATGATCCTCAATGCCGTGGCGGGCAAGCCGCTGCCCATCTACGGCGACGGGCTGAACATCCGCGACTGGCTCTACGTCATCGACCACTGCCGCGCCCTCATGCGTGTGTTGGAAGCGGGCCGTCCCGGCGAGACCTACAACATCGGCGGCTTAAACGAGAAGACCAATCTGGAAGTGGTGCAGGCCCTGTGCGCGATTCTCGACGAGCTGCGCCCCGAGGGCGCGCCCCATGGGAGGCTCATCACCTTCGTCAAGGACCGGCCGGGCCACGACCGCCGCTACGCCATCGACGCCGGCCGCATGCAACGGGAATTGGGCTGGAAGCCCGGGGAGAGCTTCGAGAGCGGGCTCAGGAAAACGGTGGAATGGTATCTCGCCCACCCGGACTGGGTGGCGCGGGTCACGAGCGGCGATTACCGGCAATGGCTGCAAAAGCAGTACGGCACAGGGGCGAGGTCATGAAAGGCATCATCCTTGCGGGCGGCGCGGGCACGCGGCTGCATCCGGTGACCCTGGCGGTGTCCAAGCAGCTTCTGCCGGTGTACGACAAGCCCATGATCTACTACCCACTCAGCACCCTGATGCTGGCGGCTATCCGGGACATCCTGGTCATCTCCACGCCCCAGGACACGCCCCGCTTTCAGCAGCTTTTGGGCGATGGCAGCCAGTGGGGGCTCAACTTTTCTTACGCGGTGCAGCCCAAGCCCGAGGGCATCGCCCAGGCTTTCCTCATCGGTGCCACCTTCATCGGCTGCGGGGGCTGCGCCCTGGTCCTGGGCGACAACATCTTCTACGGCCATGAGCTCGCCCAGGATCTGCAGCGGGCGGCGGCAAGGGGGCGCGGCGCCACCGTGTTTGCCTACCCGGTGCAGGATCCGGAGCGTTATGGCGTGGTGGAATTCGGCCCCGACCGCCGGGTGCTCTCCATTGAGGAAAAGCCGGCAAAGCCCCGGTCCCGCTATGCCGTGACCGGGCTCTATTTCTACGACAACCAGGTGATCGACATCGCCCGAAACCTGCGGCCCTCGGCCAGGGGCGAACTGGAAATCACCGACGTCAACCGCGAATACCTCGCCCGGGGCGAGCTGGAAGTGTCCATCATGGGGCGCGGCATGGCCTGGCTCGACACCGGCACCCACGAAACCCTGCTGGAAGCTTCCCATTTCATCGAAACCATCGAACGCCGGCAGGGCCTCAAGATCGCCTGCCCGGAGGAAATCGCCTGGCGCATGGGCTACATCGACAGCGAACAGCTCCTGCGCCTCGCCGCCGATCTGGGCAAAAGCCGCTATGGCCAATACCTGCGCGGCCTGATCGACGAGCGGGTGTTCTGACCCCCGCAGAGGTTTCGCCGGCCCTGCCCCCAACCCGTGGCCTGGGAGCGGCTTCAGCCGCGATAACCTGGTCGAGCCGCTTCCGGTCGCCGCTGAAGCGCCTCCCACTGGCCGAAGAGCCCTTGTGCTGTGGGAGCGGCTTTAGCCGCGATGAGTTGGTTGAGCCCCCCGATCGCCGCTGAAGCGCCTCCCACCGGCCGATGAGCCCTTGTGCTGTGGGAGCGGCTTTAGCCGCGATATAACTCGGTCGAGCCTCCGGTCGCCGCCGAAACGCCTCCCCTTGGCCAGACGCCTCCACCCCGCGGCTGCCTGCATTGACACCCCCTGTGCCGGCATGGTCAAATCATGCGTTCAATGAGTGAACAATCCATGCTGGACACCGCCACTCGCTACCGCCTCCTGAAGCTTCTCGAGGCAAGGCCCGAGGTGTCGCAGCGGGAGCTCGCCCGGGAGCTGGGGGTGAGCCTCGGCAAGGTGAATTACTGCCTGCGGGCCCTGGTGGACAAGGGCTGGGTCAAGGCGCGCAATTTTCGCAACAGCCGGAACAAGCTGGCCTATCTCTACGTGCTCACGCCCCGCGGTGTGGCGGAAAAGGCGCGGCTCACCGTGGAATATCTCAAAATCAAGCTGGCCGAGGCCGAAGCCCTGGAAGAGGAAATTGCCACCCTGCGGGCGGAGGCGGCGCGGCTGCAGCAGACGGGGGAGGGTTCATGCCCGTGACACCCCGCCCGGCGGCCGCGCATCTTGAGCGTCCGGCCGCCCTGGCCGGCAATCTTCACCCGGCCGGAGGGTTTGGACTCATCGCCGATGCCCCGGCCTGGCCAAACATACCCCGCCCGCGCGACCCGCTCGTCCATGGATGCTTGGGCGGTACTGTCGTCACAGTCCGGCCCCAGGGCGGGCAATGAGCTCATTTCACATTGTGTGGCGCCGAATCGGGCGCTGCGAGACCGTGCCCCGAAACAGGTAGCGTTCCCATGACCAAAAAAGCTCTCATCACCGGCATCACCGGACAGGACGGCGCCTACCTTGCCGAATTCCTGCTCGCCAAAGGCTATGAAGTGCACGGCATCAAGCGCCGCACCAGCCTTTTCAACACCCAGCGCATCGACCACCTCTACCGCGATCCCCACGAGCCGGGCGTGCGCTTTTTCCTGCACCACGGCGACATGACGGATTCCTCCAGCCTCATGCACATCATCCAGAAGGTGCAGCCGGACGAAATCTACAACCTCGCCGCGCAAAGCCATGTGGCCGTCTCCTTCGAGGAACCGGAATACACCGCCAATGCCGACGCGCTGGGGACGCTGCGCATCCTGGAAGCCATCCGCACCCTGGGGCTCACCAACAAGACGCGCTTCTACCAGGCCTCCACCTCGGAGCTTTTTGGCAAGGTGCAGGAAATCCCCCAGCGCGAGACCACGCCCTTCTACCCGCGCAGCCCCTACGCCGCCGCCAAGCTCTACGCCTACTGGATCACCGTCAATTACCGCGAGGCCTACGGCATCTATGCCTGCAACGGCATCCTCTTCAACCACGAATCTCCCATCCGGGGCGAAACCTTCGTCACCCGCAAGATTACCCGCGCGCTGGCGCGCATCAAGCTTGGGCTGCAGGATTGTCTCTACCTGGGCAACCTGGACGCCAAACGCGACTGGGGCCATGCGCGGGATTACGTCGAAGCCATGTGGCTGATGCTGCAACAACCGCAGCCGGAAGATTTCGTCATCGCCACCGGCGAGCAATACAGCGTGCGGGACTTCGTCAACGCCGCCGCGCGCGAGCTGGAGATGGAGATTCGCTGGGAAGGTTCCGGCGTGGACGAGAAAGGCTACCTCCTCCCCTCTCCCTCGGGGAGAGGGGCTGGGGGTGAGGGCGCAGCGCTGAAAGACCGCGAGCGCGTGATCGTTGCCGTCGACCCCCGCTACTTCCGACCCACCGAAGTCGACACCCTGCTCGGCGACCCGAGCAAAGCCAGGGCCAAGCTGGGCTGGGCGCCCAGGATTTCATTCACCGAGCTGGTGGCGGAGATGGTGCGCGAAGACCTCAAGGATGCCGAGCGGGACGCGCTGGTGAAACACCACGGCTTCACGGCCTACGACCACCGCGAGTAGCTCTCTTGGCAAGCGCGGAGGAGGCCGCGCCTAATCGGCTTGGTCACGCCGCGGCACCCATGATGTTATAAATTTTGATGTTTTGATGCCTCAAATGGAGCCAGCGAGATGCGCACTACCATCACTCTTGAAGACGCCCTGGCAAATGAGCTGAAAAAGCGCGCACTGGAAACGGGAAAGCCGTTCAAGCAGGTGGTGAATGAAACCCTGCTCGCCGGCCTGCAGCGCCAGACGCGCCCGCGCCCCTATCGCCTGAAGCCTGCCGCGCTTGGCGCACCTGCCGCCGGTGTCGATCTCGACAAGGCGCTGCGGCTCGCCGACGAGCTGGAGGACCTGGCCCTGCGGTCCAAGCTGGAGCAGCGCAAATGATCCTCGTGGATGCCAATCTGCTGATCTATGCCGTCAACAAGGACCTGCCCCAGCACAAGGCGGCGAGGGCGTGGTGGGAGAAGGTGTTGTCGGGTGCCGCGCCCGTCGGCATTCCCTGGGTGTCGGTGCTGGCATTCGTCCGCATCTGCACCAGTCCGCGCATTTTCGCCAAGCCATTGACGCCCGAAGATGCCGTGGCCTACGTGGACGGCTGGCTTGCACAACCGCCAGTGCGCCTGGTCGCTCCCGGTGGCGCCCACTGGGCGATCCTGCGCAATCTGCTGTTGCACACCGGCGCTGCGGGCAACCTCACCACCGACAGCCATATCGCCGCGTTGGCCCTCGAGCACGGTTATGCCATCTATTCCGCCGACAATGATTTCGCGCGTTTCCCGGGGTTGAAACACATCAACCCCCTGTTCCCCAAGTAAAGGCAGCCGCGCACGCTATGGAAAAAGACGCCAAGATCTATGTCGCCGGCCACGGCGGCCTCGTGGGCTCCGCCCTCATGCGCCAGCTCACGGCGCGGGGCTATACGAACCTGCTCACCCGCACCCACGCGGAACTCGACCTCACCCGCCAGGCGGATGTGGAAGCCTTCTTCGCCGCCGAGCGGCCGGAGTACGTCTTCCTCGCTGCCGCCAAGGTGGGCGGCATTCTCGCCAACAACACGTACCCGGCGGAGTTCATCCACCAAAACCTCGCCATCCAGACCAACGTCATCCACGCCGCCTGGAAATACGGCGTCAAGCGCCTGCTGTTTCTCGGCTCCTCCTGCATCTACCCGCGGGACTGCCCGCAGCCGATCAAGGAGGAATATCTGCTGACCGGGCCGCTCGAACCCACCAACCGGCCCTACGCCGTCGCCAAGATCGCCGGCATCGAAATGTGCTGGGCGTATAACCGGCAGTACGGCACGCGCTTTCTGGCCGTCATGCCCACCAACCTCTACGGCCCCGGCGACAACTACCACCCGGAAAACGCCCACGTCATTCCGGCCATGCTGCGCAAGTTCCACCTGGCCAAACTCGCCATGGAAAAAAACTGGCCGGCCATCGAAGCCGACGAGCGCCGCCACGGCCCCATCCCCGAACCCCTGCGCTCCGAACTCCTTGAATCTTGTACCTTGAACCTTGCCCCTAAAGTCACCCTCTGGGGCACCGGCACCCCCCGGCGCGAATTCCTCTACAGCGACGACATGGCCGATGCCTGCATTTACCTCATGAATCTGCCGGATGACAAATTCGACGAACTTCTTTGGCCCGCCAGCAACCCCCTTGAACCTTGCAACTTGTCTCTTGCTCCTGTGGTAAACATCGGCACCGGCCAGGACATCACCATCCGCGAACTTGCCGAACTCGTGCGTCAGGTGGTGGGCTACGAGGGGGAAGTGGTGTTCGATGCAACCAAGCCCGATGGCACGCCGAGGAAGGTGCTGGATGTGTCGCGCCTTTTTGCCATGGGCTGGCAGGCGAAACACGATTTGAGCGGGGGCCTTGTCAAGGCTTATAAAGATGCGTGGTAATCGAATGCCGTCTCACCAGCGCCGATTTTCAACACAGATCATGAGCAACACCTCTGAAAACATCATCTGGCACCAGTCCACGGTGACCCGCGCCCACCGGGAACAGCTGAACGGGCACAAATCCTGTGTCCTCTGGTTCACCGGTTTGTCCGGAGCGGGCAAATCGACGCTCGCCCATGCGGTGGAGGAACGATTACATCGGCTCGGCTGCCGCACCTTCGTTCTGGATGGCGACAATGTGCGGCACGGCCTCTGTTCCGACCTGGGTTTCAGCGAAGTTGACCGCAAGGAAAATATCCGCCGCATTGGCGAAGTCGCCAAGTTGATGATGGAAGCGGGGTTGATTGTCATGACCGCCTTCATCAGCCCCTTCCGGGCCGACCGGGAGGCCGTCCGCAACCTCATGCCGCACGGGGATTTTCTGGAAATTTATTGCCAGGCCAGCCTGGAAGCCTGCGAAGCGCGTGATGTCAAAGGCCTCTACAAAAAGGCCCGAGCAGGAGAAATCAAGAACTACACCGGCATCGATTCCCCCTATGAAGCGCCGCTGAAACCCGAGCTGGTGGTCAATACCGAACAGCTCGCGCTCGACGAGTCCATCAGCGCCGTGTTATTCCTGCTTCAGGAACGAGGAGTATTCCAGTGACTGGCGATGTCACCCAATACGAATCCGCCAATCTTGCCGACTGTGGTTTGAATTCCCATTTCTCAATGTGGGTTGCAACTGGCCTGTAACGCCTTCGAAAATGACCATCGCAAAATTCATTACTTTTGTGCCTGCTTTGCTCGGTGAAGCGCTGATGCGTGTGCGCACGGCCTATCTCCGTATTCGCCTGGGCTACCTTGGCCCCGGTGCACGCATTTATGGAAGATGCAGGCTGACTTATCCCTCTCACATCAGGATCGGTGCCGATACTTCGATTGGACCGCAAGTCTCACTGCATGCTTCATCCCAAGGTTTCATAACCATCGGCGAGCGTTGCGCGATTGCTGCCTACACCCGGATCATCACGCCCACCCATGACCCGTCTGTTCTTCCCATCGTCGCCGTCGGCATCAACAAATCGGTGTCCATTGGTGACGATGTCTGGATCGGAACCGGCGCGATCATACTTCCCGGTGTCAAAATCGGCAGCCGCAGCATCGTCGCTGCGGGAGCCGTGGTGAACAGGGATGTTCCCGAAGATGTCCTGGTGGCCGGAGTGCCGGCACGTATCGTGAAAAAACTTCTTCCGGCAGAGGCGCGTGTTGCGAACGGTTTGCGGGCAAGGGAAAGAAAAGGGACACACTCATGAAACTGCATCTTGGTTGCGGCAAACGATACATCCCCGGATTCGTCCACATCGATGCGGTCGATTATCCGCACGTGGATCACGTCGCCACCATCGACAATCTTTCCTTCATTCCGGATGAGTCGGTCGATCTGATCTACAACTGCCATGTGCTCGAGCATTTCAAACGCCGGGAAGTGCCCCGGGTGCTGAAGGAATGGCATCGGGTGCTGCGGCCAGGGGGCGTCCTGAGAATCTCTGTGCCGGATTTCGCCCAGATTTGCGAAGTCTATAGGCGCTTCGGCAAGCTCGACCTCGTGATCGGCCCGCTGTTCGGCCGGCAGGATTACCTCTACAACATCCATTACAACGTCTTCGACTTCGATTCTCTCGCGCGCGACCTCAACGAAGCAGGATTCGTCAACATCCGGCGTTATGACTGGCGGGAAACCGAGCACGCCCATGTGGACGACTTCTCCCAAGCCTACATCCCCCACATGGACAAGGAAAACGGGATTTTGATCAGCCTCAATGTGGAATGCGAAAAGGCTTAGCCATGAATCTCTTCGCCGGGATGGCCGCTCGTGTCGGCTATTTTTACAAGGTCCATATTCTTCGTGATCCCTTTCTTCGTGAGGTTCGCCGCTGGTTCAAGGATCGTGGAGACCAAACGCTGCGCCTCGACTATCCCTTGACCAGCGATAACATCGTGGTGGATGTGGGAGCATATCTCGGCGACTTCACAAGGGCCATTTACGAAAAATTCGGCTGCAGGGTGCTGCTGTTCGAGCCAGTGGCTGAGTTTTATCAGCATTGTGTCGAGAGGTTTAGAGCGATCCCGCGCATCGAGGTGTATGGATATGGTCTGGGCACAAACGACGCATTGCTGCCAATCGAAGTGAAGGGCGATGGTTCCTCTTTCGTGCAGCCTCACACGCCACAACGACAGGCTTGCATTAAGCGTGCAGACCGTGTTTTTCAGGAATTGCGGCTTGATCGAATCGACCTGATGAAAATAAACATCGAAGGCGGGGAATACGACCTTTTGGAGCTGCTGATTTCTTCCGGCTGGATCAGGCGTATCCGCTTTCTGCAGATTCAGTTCCACAACTTCTTTCCTGAGGCTGCTGAGCGCCGGCAGGCCATCCGCGCCAAACTGGCGGCAAGCCACGAAGAAATGTGGAATTATGAATTTGTGTGGGAAAGCTGGGTATTGAGAAGCTAAAAAATGAAGATTGCGCATATCGGCCTTCCCAAGACTGCCAGTACATTTTTGCAAAAGCATTACTTTTCGAAGCTTCCATTTTGTTTTTATTCGACGCAGCCCCCCTATACCTGGCCTACGGAATTCAGGTTCATTTGGACCACTCATCTTTTTTGGTATGACGATTTGCTTAACAAAAATGCTCTAAAACTCAGCGACGAGAGAATCCATGATTTCAGAGTCGCGGTGAGTAAAGAGTTGGAGGACTGGAAGAAAGGGGTAAGGTGCTGGGCTCGAACGATTGAGCGTGAGTCCGTATTGCTGAGCGCCGAAGGACTATGCGGCTTGTCAGTGGAGATGACTCACGTGCATATGGATCTCTTGCGCTGCGCCGGTGTGGGGAAAGCCCTGTTTGTGATTCGCAGACAAGACGAGTATGCGCTCTCTTTGTGGCGGCCGCTCATTTTGCGCGAAGACCGATTCAGTCGTTTTGTGAAATTCGCCACGTTATTCGGGTGTAATAACGATCATCCCATCGTCGAGCTTGATTGGTCTCGCTATGTTGAGGCTCTCCACGCCGTATTCGGTCGGGAGAATGTGCTCGTTCTGCCCTACGAGATGATGATCGAGGCGCCTGATTTGTTTTTCTCCAGGTTTGAATCTTTTGCCGAGATCGAGCATGGCCAATCGCGACCCGATATGGGGATAAGGGAGAACTTGTCATCTCGCGATGAAACCTATCGTGGTTATGTGATGGACGATTGGCTTGTTTTCGATCGGGTACCATTCTTGAGAAGGGCATGGCGCAGATTGGCGCGTAGCATCCCATTTATTCAAGATATGGGTAGCATAATTCATGAAACCAGGGTCTCTGATTCCATGCTCGATCTTTTGCTGACGCGTTATCGAGACTCTAATGCGCGGTTGCAAGAGCAAATCGACGTTGATCTGAGGGATTATGGCTATTTGTGAGAGCGGAGCTTTACCCTCACACGTCGGTGCTCTCTCCTATAGTGGAGGGGCTGCGTCTGGTTTTTTCGAGCAGCGTAACGCCGACGGTCTGAATGGCCAGTGGTTGGCCTTGCGTGACGCTTTCCGATCTGCCGGGGGTGACCTTTTGGCCATCGAGGATGCCGGTAATACAGCTCTTGACTTCGTCATCCATGTCAATGCACATCGGCTTCGGCACGAGGTGCCGGCGTTTGCGATTCTGACGGAATGCGGGCTTGTGTATCCCCCTAATGTGGATTGGCGGATGCTGCAACAGTACAGGGGAATTTTTACCTGGATGCCCGATCTCCTCCGCCGGGGAATTGCAACCGAGATCCGTCTGGCCCACCCTCTGGGTGAGGGCGTGGTCGATGGTTATCAGCATCGGCCCCAGCTTCTGGTGATGATTGCCGCCAACAAGGCCTTGCCGGTCTGGCGTCCAGCGCAAGATCTCTACCGCGAACGCGTGCGAGCGATTCGCTGGTTCGAGAAGCACGCCCCCCAGGCTTTTGCGCTCTACGGATACGGTTGGGACAAATCCCCACGTTTGCCGACGCGGCTGGGCGGCATCGTCCATCGGGTCGAGTCTGTGCTCCCCTGGCGGTCGCAATGGTTCCCGTCGTGGAAAGGCGTGGTCGCCAGCAAGCGGGAGGTTTTGCGGCACGCGCGTTTTTCGCTGTGTTATGAGAACGTCCGGGGCTTGCGCGGCTACATCACCGAAAAAATCTTCGACGCCTTTTGTGCCGGCAATGTGCCGATTTATTGGGGTGCCGAAGATATCACCGACCATATACCCGCTGACTGCTTCATCGACCGGAGAGAGTTCTCCAATTACAAGGAACTCTACCGATACATCACAGGTATGCCCGAGGCGCGCTATCTCCAATACCAGCAGGCGATTGGAGAGTTTCTGGCCTCTCCCGCAGCAAGACGCTTTTCCACGGAAACCTTTGCTACCACCATCGTTTGCAAGGTGCTCGATACTTTGCGGTGCCGCGATGAGTAAGCATTTAGAGTTGTTGGCTGTCGCAGCGGGGCGCATCGCATCTGCGCTGGCTGCGATTGTAGGGCTGTATGCCATGACGCGGCTGCTGTCCGTCCATGAGTACACCCTGCTGGCCCTGTTCACAGCCTTTCAGTCGTTTGCTGGTTTGGTGCTCCTGAATCCAGCCGGTCATTGGCTCACAAGGCATGTGCATGAGTGGCATGACAGCCGCGCACTGCTCCATCACCACTCGCTGCTCAACCGCTTCGTTGGGGTGGGGGCAGCGCTCACCGGACTGGCATGCGGGTTTTGGTTCGTGGGCGTGGGCCACGGGACCGTTACCCAGGCAGTGGCGGCGGGGGGCGCCCTGTTCGTTGCCGTCTGGTTCTCAACCTATGCGATGTCGAGCGCAATGGTTCTAAATGCGCTTGGGTACCGTCACGTGTCAGTCATCTGGCAGATTGCAATGGCCTGGCTGCCCCTCGGTTTCTCCATTGTCTTTGCTGTGCAGCAGCCGGATGCTGTGACCTGGCTCGCTGGCCAGGCCGTGGGAAGTGGTTTGGCGAGTCTCGTGGTGCGCTTGGGTTTGACCCGTCTGCTCAGAGAACAAACGGAGAAGACGCCCAGCGCGTTTTATCTGGATGCTGCCTACTGGCGCTACGCACTTCCGCTAGCGGCGCTCACGAGCATGATGTGGCTGTATGGCAACGGCTACCGCTTCGTGCTCGAACGCGCTTGGGATGCAACGACCCTGGGTCTTTTCCTTCTGGCCCTCAGCATTCCGGCGCAGATGACGGCTGTGATGGAAAGTGTCGTCATGCAATACGCCTACCCCTATTATTTTCGGCGCATTGCAGGTAGTGCGGACGTGGAGTTGCAAGTTGAAGCGACATCGAGTATGACCAATGCCCTGTTGCCGCTCTATTGGGTTTGGGGCGGGTTTTTGTGTCTTGCGGCGCCCCAGGTGCTGTATCTGATTGCAGCCCCCCAGTACCATGGGGCGGTTCAATGGTTGAACGCCGGTACCCTGCTCGAAGTAGCACGGCTGTCCGCCAATGCGTGGACGCTCACGGCGCAGGCGAGAAAGGATTTTCGGCCCCTGGTCGTTCCTGCCGCGCTGGGTGCCCTCGGCAGCCTCGCGGCAGCCATCATTACCTATCGTGCAGGCGGTTCTCCCTGGTTTTTTGCGGGTGGATTGCTCCTCGCGGCAGCCCTGCAATCCATTTTGAGCATCCATCGGGCGCGGGGCATGCTGCCCATTCGCTTGTCCACGAAACGGGCTGCTTTTGCTGGGGCAGTCTTGCTTGGGGCCCTGTTCCTGTCATTCCCCCTCCAGACAAACCGTGGTGTCGCGAGCTCTTTGGCCATCATCCTGCTCGCTGCAGGCGTAACAGGATGGGTCGCCTTTCAGCATCTTCGTAGCGCCGTGTTTTTTCACGCTCTGCTTCGTCAGAAATTGAGCTGAGTAATGATCATCGTGCGTCTCTGTGGGGGCCTGGGCAACCAGATGTTTCAGTACGCAGCGGGGTTGGCGGCTGCCAGCCGCAACGGAAGTGAAGTCAAGTTCGATACCGAGTGGTTTGACGCCACGTGCCTCCACCAGGGCCTCGAGTTGCGGCGCGTCTTCGGGCTGGAGCTGCCCGAGGCGTCCAGTACGGATCTTCGAAAGGTGCTGGGGATATGCGCACGGCCGGCCGTAAGGTGTTTGTTGTCGCGCCGTTTGTTGCGCGTGCTCCGGCCAAAGTCGTTGCTCATCGAGCCCCATTTCCATTACTGGGCGGGCTTCGAGGCTTTGCTGAACGATGTGTATCTGGATGGCTACTGGCAAAGCGAAAAATATTTTTCTGCCATTGCCGATACGATCCGGCAACGGTTCCGTTTCATCGAGCCGCTCGACCCGCGTAATGCTGCACTACTTGATGAAATGCAGGCCTGCGTGAGCGTCTCGCTGCACATCCGTCGCGGTGACTTTGTCAGCGACCCGCGGGTCAGACGCGTACACGGCGTGGACTTGTCGGGGTATTACCCGGCTGCCGTCGCTACTATGCTTGAAAAAGTCGGCCCCGAGCGCTTTTATGTCTTTTCCGATGACCCGCAATGGGTTCACGCACATCTCAGATTGCCCGTCCCTTACACGGTGGTTGACCACAACCGCGGCGTGGCAAGTTATCGGGACATGCAGCTGATGAGCGCGTGCCGGCATCATATCATCGCCAACAGCAGCTTCAGCTGGTGGGGGGCGTGGCTGAATCCGCAGCCGGACAAAATCGTTATTGCGCCCAGACGCTGGTTCAGCGTCGACGACTTCGACACCCGGGACCTGTATTGCCCGGGGTGGATCGTGTTATGACTTCCGGTGGGCAAGGCAACAATCCACTGCTGTCGGTGGTGATGCCGGTATTCAACGCGGAAGCCTACGTCGCGGAAGCGGTCGAGTCGATTCTGGGGCAGAGCGTTCGGAATTTCGAGTTCATCATCATCGATGATGGTTCTACTGATAATAGCCTTTCCATTCTGAAGCGTTACGCCGCGCAAGATACTCGTATCCGCCTGATTAGCCATGAGAACCGAGGTTTGGTTGAGACGCTCAACGAAGGGATCGCTCTTGCCCGGGGAGAGTGGATAGCCCGCATGGATGCGGACGATGTGGCCATGCCTGATCGCTTCCGTTTGCAGCTTGCTGCGCTCGAACGTGAAAAAGCGGATTTTTGCGGGGGAGCTGTCGAGTGTTTCGGCGCCTGGCGCACCGTGTGGTCCTACCCACGAACTCACGAGGCCTGCGAGGTTCGCCTGCTGTTCCACGTACCTTTTGCCCACCCAACCGTTATGGGTCGTTGTTCTGCATTTGCCCAACTGAGGTATGACTCAAGATTTGCGCATGCTGAGGATTACGATCTATGGCAGCGTGCCTGGGCAAGGGGTTACAAACTGGTCAACGTGCCCGAGATCGTCTTGCGCTATCGCGTGCATGGTGGGCAGGTTTCGGCAATAAGAACGACCGAGCAACAGGATAAGGCGGATACTGTGCGCAAGCGTCATTGGCAGGCGCTGTCGCCTGGGATGGATGAGGAGGAAATCGACAGCATCATTCAAATGTTGCGCACTGGACGCGGCGAAACCTTACGTTTGATGCCAAGTCTTTTAAGACTGTTGAGCCGCTACTCAGGGGAGGCCCGAGAAACCCTTTTGTTTGACGGTTACCGGGCATTCTGTCGTTTGGCAGGCAATGATCGGGCCGCGGCGAACAATTGGATTTCCCTCAATCGGTATGCTTATCCTGGTGAGCTGAGAGTAAGTACCATTTTGCGCTACGGGGTATTGCGACTTTTGTCGACCTTCAGAATGCGAAAGAACGGCGCGCTATATCAGTTTTTATTTCGCGCTCAACGTTTGGCGTTCTATTTTCTTAAGCGATGGGTTTAGCTGATGGTAACAGTGGTCATACCGCTCTACAACAAAGCGACACATATTGTCAAAGCGGTGGAGAGTGTTCTGGCGCAACGCAGTCCGGCGGATGAGATCATTGTGGTGGATGATGGTTCAACTGACGGCGGCGGCGAGCTGTTGTTACCCTATGTTGCGAAACATGGTATTCGGCTGATCCGTCAGGAGAATGCTGGCGTCAGTGTTGCGCGTAATCATGGCGTAAATGTGGCGGCCAGTGATTACGTAGCTTTTCTTGATGCC
The DNA here is from genome assembly GCA_037478575.1 of Burkholderiales bacterium. Classification (GTDB taxonomy): domain Bacteria; phylum Pseudomonadota; class Gammaproteobacteria; order Burkholderiales; family Thiobacteraceae; genus Thiobacter. The sequence continues at coordinate 18,402 of JBBFMG010000008.1, forward strand.
GATGACGCCTGGCGTCCGAATCACATCGATACGCTTCGCAGGTTGATATCTAAATATCCAGAGGCTTCATTACTAAGCACAGCGCATATCATCGAACGGGATGGCCGACAGTATCGGCCGAAAAGTAGCTATGCGGATGGATGGGAGGGTGTGGTACAGGATTTCCTTGGCGAATACGCTGCGGGGCTGGCTTTAGTGAATTCGATTACTGCATGTGTCAAAAAAGACGATTTTCTTGGTGTAGGCGGCTTTCCGGTCGGCGTAAGACGGGGAGAGGACATTATTTGCTGGATAAAAATGGCTTTGCGCTATCCAGTGGCCCATGCGGAGGTGGTGACAGCGGTTTACTACCAAGATGCTGTCAATCGCACGAACAAGCTGCAGGAAACCGAGCCCCCAGTCTCGTTGCAATTTATGGCTGATCTGCTGCAAGGCAATGAAATTACAGATGCTCAACGAGCGGGGTTGGCACGGCTGTTTGATCGCATCGCCTTTTATACAGCGGCTGGTTTTCGCGCCAATGGCGATGTGCGGGGTGTCGACGCCATTCGTAAGCTAGCGTGGGAGATTGGGCGAATCCGGACCGCCATGGGGACAACAGCCCTGCGTTTCGCGCCGGGGCCGTTGCTAAGGGCTGCTAAGAAGTTCCGCCATCCGCGTGCAAACGAGTCGGGTCGTCACTGAAAGGAACAAGTCATCGATGTGCGGCCTGACTGGTTTCTGGGAATCTCGCGGCTGTCGCTCGGATGAGGCAAATGCCACCGTGCGGCGCATGGCCGATACACTCGCCCACCGCGGGCCGGATGATGCGGGCGTGTGGGTGGATGTGGAGTCGGGCGTTGCGATGGGCCACCGCAGACTCGCGATTCTGGATTTATCGCCCGCCGGGCACCAGCCCATGGTGTCCGCCTCT
>JBBFMG010000009.1:0-19084 GCA_037478575.1 Burkholderiales bacterium
GTACACCGCTTCTGCTGCGGGGCGCGGACGGCATGCGTGCCGCGTCGGACGCCCTCACCCGCGTCCAGCTGGTGACGCCTGCCGGCGACGTGGTGCCGTTGGCTGCCGTGGCACGCATCCGGCGCGCGGACGGCCCGGTGAAAATCGAGCACGAAAACGCTACCCGCATGGCGGTGATCCAGTCCAACGTGCGCGGGCGGGATCTGGTGGGCTTCGTGGCCGATGCCCGGGCGGCGGTGGCGGCCGGCGTGCCGCTGCCTGCCGGCTATCGCCTGGAATGGGGTGGCCAGTTCGAGAACCAGCAACGGGCCGCAGCCCGTCTGTCCATCGTCGTGCCCGTGGCCCTGCTGCTCATCTTTCTGCTTTTGTTCGCCACCTTCCGTTCCGTGCGCCAGGCACTGCTGGTGCTCACCAACATTCCCTTTGCCATGATCGGTGGCGTGTTCGCCCTGTGGATCTCGGGCGAATATCTCTCGGTGCCGGCCTCGGTGGGTTTCATCGCCCTCTTGGGCATCGCCGTGCTCAACGGCGTGGTGATGGTGAGTTACTTCAACCAACTCCTCGCCCAGGGCATGGCGCTCAGGCAGGCGGTGGTGGAAGGCGCGCGGCGCCGCCTGCGTCCGGTGCTGATGACGGCTTCCATCGCCGCCTTCGGCCTGGTGCCGCTGCTGTTCGCCAGCGGACCCGGCTCGGAGATCCAGCGTCCCCTCGCCATCGTGGTCATTGGCGGGCTGGTCACCTCCACGCTGCTCACCCTGGTGCTGCTGCCCATCCTGTTCTCCCGGTTCGGCGTGGAAAGCGCCAAGGAGCGTCTGTCATGATGACCTGTCTCACCCTCGTCCTGCCCCGTTCCCTGGAGGAGGCCCTGGTGGACCATCTGCTGGAACATCCGGAATGGGCGCCCGGTTTCACCACCTGCCCGGTGGATGGTCATGGCCACGGTGTGGTGTACCGCGCCAGCGCCGAGCAAGTGCGAGGGCGGGTGGCGCGCGTGATGGTGCAGATCGTTACCGAAAGCGACAAGGCCGAGGCGCTGCTCGCCCACCTGCGCGAGAGTCTCCGGAGTCCCGAAATCGCCTGGTGGACGGTGCCGGTGTCCGGCTTCGGGAGGTTTGCATGAGACGCGCGCCGCTGCTGTGGTTGGTGATGGTCGCCGCTTCCGCCCATGCCGTGGAAGGGCAGATCCCGGCCGACCTGCCGCCGCCGGCGCAGGTGGCGCAGGTGCTGGAGCGGGTGCCCAGTGTGGTGTCGGCACGCGCCGGCATCCGGCTGCAGGAGGCCAACCGGGCGCGGCTCGCCGCCGGTCCCCACGAAACGGTGCTGCGCCTGACCGGCCAGCAGCGCGACGTGCGCGTCGGGCCCGGCGAGCGGTTTTCCGAGTGGGACGTGGGCGTGGAGCGTGGCCTGCGGCTGCCGGGCAAGGCGGCGCTGGACGCTGCCCTGGGGGAGCAGGGCGTCACCCAAGCGCGCCTCGCCCTGGGGGATGCCCTGCACGAGGCAGCACGCGGCCTGCTCAGGGGCTGGTTTGCCTGGCTCAGGGAACGGGCCCAGACCACACTCTGGCAGGAACAGGTGGCGCTGCTGGAAGAACAGCTCGCGGTGGTGGACAAACGCATCCGCGCGGGCGATGCCCCGCGCCTGGACCGGCTGGCCGCCCAGGCGGCCCTGTCCCAGGCACAGGCCGGGCTCGCCCAGGCGCGGTTCCGCGAGCAGGCGGCGGCCACCGAGCTTCTGCGCCGCTATCCGGGGCTTACCTTGCCTGCCAGCGTGCAGCCTGCGCAACCCGTGCCGGTGGAAGGCGATGCGGCCCACTGGCGGGAACAGGTGCTGGCCCACAATCACGAGCTGGCCGCCGCCCAGGCGGACGCCCGGCGCGCCCGCCTGGCGCTGACGCGCGCCGAGGCCGAGCGCACCCCGGACCCCACCCTGGGCCTGCGTGCCGCCCGGGAGCGGGGCGGCGAGGAACGCATCCTCGGCCTGACCCTGGCCATCCCCTTCGGCGGCGCAGGACGCGCCGCCGCGGTGGACGCAAGCCGCGCCGAAGCCGACATGGCCGCCCAACGCGAAGCCCTGGTGGCAGCCAAGCTCGCCGCGGAAGCGGAGAATTTGTTCCATGGCGCCCAGGCTGCCTACACCGCGGCCCAGGCCCAGGCCTCGGCGGCGCGGCAAATGCAGGAGGCAGCCGAGCTGGCGGCGCGTGCCTACGCCCTGGGCGAAGGCACGCTGCCGGATGTGCTGACGGCACGCAGGCTCGCGCTGGAGGCCAGGCTCGCCGCCACCCTCGCCACCCTGGAAGCCAACGAAGCCCGCTATCGTCTGCTTCTGGACGCCCACCGCCTCTGGCCCATCGATCCCGATGAGCACGAGCACGGGGAGTCCCACGCCGAGCCAGCTGGAACGAGCCCCTGACAGTGCGGGCCCAGGCCCGGGTTGGGGCAGGCCATCCGCTCGCCGTCGGCCTGCCTTTTCCATGGGCGGAATGCCAGCGTCCGCGCGGCGCGTGTGGCGACTGGGGACGGGGATGCCCGGCCGCCTGCCAGGGGGGCGCGGCTAGCGGGCGTGCAGGCGGGCCAGACAGCCCGCCACCATGAGACCGACACCCCCGTTGAACAGGGTCATGGCCTCGAAGCCGCCGAGATAAAAATGGCCGGCCAGGCGCGCAGCACCCGCCACCAGACAGAGGAGCGCCCCCAGCGCGCCCACGGCGCTGCCCAACCCGCCCAGTATTTTTTGCATCGTCTCCCTCCTCGACCTGCGCGAGGAAACAAGGGTAGCAGAGTCTTGCGGCGGCCGCGCAAAGCCGATATATTCGGAACCATGTCGAACGCGCATCTCCACCGCTTCGTCTCCTTTCCGGCCAACGTCCTGCTGGCCGCGCTGCTGCTGCGCCTTGCGCGCTGAAGACTCCGACCTTTCCCCTTCGCTGTATTCACCGGATCGGCTAAACTGCCGGTTTGATTGAATTTTTTGCACGCTCGACGGGCGTGCGCCCAAGTTGGGAGCCCACCATGGCCAAAGAAAAGCTCATCATTTTCGATACCACCCTCCGTGACGGCGAGCAGAGTCCCGGCGCCTCCATGACCAAGGAGGAAAAGGTGCGCATCGCGCGCCAGCTGGAGCGCATGCGCGTGGACGTGATCGAGGCCGGCTTTCCGGCCGCCTCCAACGGCGATTTCGAGGCGGTCAAGGCCGTTGCCGATGTCATCAAGGACAGTACCGTGTGCGGCCTGGCGCGCGCCCTGGAACGGGACATCGACCGCGCCGGCGAAGCCTTGCGGGGCGCGGTGTCCGGCCGCATCCACACCTTCATCGCCACCAGCCCCATCCATATGGAGAAGAAGCTGCGCATGAGCCCGGAGCAGGTGCTGCAGCAGGCGGTGCAGGCGGTGAAATGGGCGCGCAAGTGGACGGACAACGTGGAGTTCTCGCCCGAGGATGCCGGCCGCTCCGAACTCGATTTCCTGTGCCGCGTGCTGGAGGCGGTGATCGACGCCGGCGCCACCACCATCAACATTCCGGACACCGTGGGCTACAACCTGCCGCACCAGTTCGGCGAGTTGATCCGGCAGCTGCGCGAGCGGGTGCCCAATTCCGACAAGGCCGTGTTCTCCGTGCACTGCCACAACGACCTGGGGCTGGCGGTGGCCAATTCCCTGTCCGCGGTGCTCAACGGCGCGCGCCAGGTGGAGTGCACCATCAACGGCCTGGGGGAACGTGCCGGCAATGCCGCGCTGGAGGAAATCGTCATGGCGGTGCGCACGCGCCAGGACGTGTTCCCCTGCGACACCACCATCGACACCACCCAGATCGTGCCGGCCTCGCGCCTGGTGGCCAGTATCACCGGCTTCGCCGTGCAGCCCAACAAGGCCATCGTCGGTGCCAATGCCTTCGCCCACGAGTCGGGCATCCATCAGGACGGCGTGCTCAAGCACCGCCAGACCTACGAGATCATGCGTGCCGAGGACGTGGGCTGGAGCGCCAACCGGATGGTGCTGGGCAAGCACTCCGGCCGCAACGCCTTCAAGACTCGCCTCAAGGAACTGGGCATCGAACTGCCGTCCGAGGAAGCCCTCAATGCGGCCTTCGCGCGGTTCAAGGAGCTCGCCGACAAGAAGCACGAAATCTTCGACGAGGACCTGCACGCCCTGGTGAGCGACGAGGCGCAGCTGCTGGAAAGCGAGATCTACCGGCTGGTTTCCCTGCGGGTGTGTTCCGAGACGGGGGAGATTCCCCACGCCCGCATCGTGCTCGCCGAACATGGTGTGGAGAAGGCGGCCGAGGCCGATGGCAGCGGCCCCGTGGATGCCTCGTTCAAGGCCATCGAGGCAGTGGTAAAAAGTGGCGCGGAGCTTCTGCTCTATTCGGTGAACAACATCACCAGCGGCACCGATGCCCAGGGCGAGGTGACGGTGCGTCTGTCCAAGGGCGGTCGCATCGTCAACGGCCAGGGTGCGGACACGGACATCGTGGTGGCCTCTGCCAAGGCCTACATCCACGCCCTCAATCGGCTGCACTCCCGGCTGGAGCGGGCGCATCCCCAGGTTTGAGTGCCGCCCGCGGCGGGATGCTGGCCACCAGGGCGCGCAGCTTGGCCGGTGGCACCGGCTTGTGCAGAACGGGATAGCCGTGTTCCCGGGCGCGCTTGAGGTGGTCGGCGGCAGCATCGCCCGTGATCAACACCGCCGGCACCGGTGCGCCCACTGCCTCCTGCACCGTGTGAATGGCGTCGATGCCGGTGCGTCCCCCTGCCAGGCGGTAATCCGCGATCACCAGATCGGGGGTGCGATCGGACTGCGCAAGCTGCGCCACTGCCTCTTCCGCCGAGGCGCTGGCGATCACCTTGCAGCCCCAGTCGGACAGCAGCGTCTGGGTGGCTTCCCGGATGATGCGCTCGTCCTCGATCAGCACCACCAGCCGTTCCGCCGAGGCGCGCAGGAACTCGGGAGCGGGTGCCGTATCCTCGGCCGGTGCCTGCTGGCGCAACACGCCGCGCGGCACGGTCACGGCGAAGCAGGCGCCGCGCCCCGGGCGTGAGCGCACGTCGATGGGATGGTGCAAAAGCTCCGCCAGACGCTTGACGATGGCCAGCCCGAGCCCCAGCCCCTTGCTGCGGTCTCGTTCCGGATTGGCGATCTGGTAGAACTCCTCGAACACCCGCTGCTGTTCTTCTTCCGGAATGCCGGGCCCGCTGTCCCAGACTTCGATGCGCACCAGCTTCCCGCGCCGGCGGGCGCCGATCACCACACCGCCCTGCTCGGTGTAGTTCACCGCGTTGGCCGCGAGATTGCGCACGATGCGTTCCAACAGCAGCGGGTCGCTGCGCACCACCAGGGCGGTGTCCACCACCTGGAAACGAATGCCCTTGTGATGGGCCTTGCCGGTGAAATCCCGGCGCACGTTGTCGAACAGGTCATGCAGGCGAAAGCTCACCACCCGCGCCTGGATGGCTCCCGCATCCAGCTTGGAGATGTCCAGCAGGGAATCGAACAGGCTGGTGAGGGCGATGATGGAAGCCTGCATCTGGTCGGCGATGTGACGCACCTCGGGATAGCGCAGCCGCTCCACCAGGGTGGCGGCGAACAGGCTCAGGGCGTGCATGGGCTGGCGCAGGTCGTGGCTGGCCGCGGCCAGGAAGCGGGACTTGGCGCGGCTTGCCGCCTCCGCCTGGTCGCGCGCCCGCACCGCGGCGTTTTTCTCCACGGTGAGGGCGGTCTCCAGCGCCTCGCGCCGCGCGATCTCCGACAGCAGGGCCTCGTTGCTGAGGCGCTGGGCCTCCCGCGCGGCGAACTCGCGCCGGCGCAGCTGGCTGAAACGGTAGGCGGCCACGGTGCCGAAGCTGTTGCTGAGCAGCAGCACGCCCAGGAGGGAGATCAGGGTGGTCTGGTCGGGCCGCGCCCAGCCAAACAGGTAAACCAGGAAAGAGGCGGTGCCCGCGAGGGCCACACCCAGTGCCCACAAGAAGCGGTTGGGCAGGAAGACATAGACCGCCACCAGGATCACGATCATGGCGGCCGCGTGGGCGGCGAGGTCACCCGGCCGGGTGATGAGGATGACGAAATTGCCGGCGATGGCCACCAGCTCGATGAAGCTCGCGGCCCAGCCGTTGCTCACCCAGGCGGGACGGCGCTCCACCCACCTGAGCAGGCCGATGGCGAGCGCGGTGATGGCCAGCCGCAGGAGGAACAGCCGCCAGAAGGCCGGGGTGTTGCCCAGGGAGGCATAATCGGGGATGGCGAAGGACAGGTAGAAAAACGCCCCCACCGCCACCGCCATGCGGAAATCCGTGCGCAGGGCGGGGTAGGCGTCCTGCCGGTAGCGCTGTTCCAGTTCGGGGTCGCGAAACTCGGCGGTAAGCGGGGCAAGCCGCGCCAGGCCAGTCGGCGTGGGCGCAGGCGGGACGGATTTCGCCTCGGGCAAAGACATGGAACCTCAATCGCCGACCAGGGCGCGCTTGGTCTGCTCCACCTTGACCAGGAAGCGCTGCAGCCGGGCCTGGTCGGCTGTAGCCAGATCGAGATAGCGCAGACCCACCCGCGTTTCCACCCGGCCGCCGCGCAGGTTGACCGGGGTCAGATGGCGTACTTCCACCGCGACGCGCAGATCGCCCAGAGGTTCTCCCAGGCTCAGGGTGCAGTCGTCGAAACGGTCCAGCACCTGGGCGCGCGCCAGGGCCTCGTTGGCGATCACGCACACGCCGCCCACACTGATGTCGTGGATGCGCAGTCCCTCGCGCCCGCTCTGCACCGCCGGGAGATGGGCGCGGGCATCCATGGAAAGGGGTACCACCGCCCGGAAGTAATCCCGACGCTGCAGGCGCAGCACCGCCTCGGGCAGCCAGGCCACGAAGGCGGGACTGCCGCCGAACTGGGTTTTGGCCGCGGGCCCGGTGCTCCACTGCACCCGGATGCCGTCCTGCATCCCCACGAACACCAGACGCTCGCTTTTCAGCAGCCGTTCGTTCATTTCCGCCTGGCTGCCCACGTCGAACACGAAGGTTTCCTGCGCCGGGCGCACGTCCAGGAGGGCGGTGAGGATGAAGTTGCGACCCTGGTCGAAATACACGGCCAGCGAATCCGCATGGTTGTTCAGACTGCGCAGGATCTGCACCACCTCCGTGCGCGATTCGAGCCAGTACTGGCCCAGATCCTGCTCGGGGTCGATGGGCCGCAGGGAACTTTCCGGCGTGCTCATGCGCGCGGCTCACCGGCCCTGGTGCCGGCGGGTGCGGTGTCGCAGCGAATCACGCCCTCGGATACCCGCTGCGGCACCCCCAGGAAATCGTGCTCCAGTCCCTGGGTGTATTCGAGGATCGTATAGCCGGCGCAGCCCTGGATGGCGGCGATCTCCTCCGCGCGGCGCCGGAAAATGGGCTCCGCCTCGCCCTGACCACCCCGCGTGAGCTTGCCCTGGCGCACCGTGATGCGGTAGCGGTCGGGAGCGATGCGCCGGTCCTCCACGTCCCAGCGGAAGCCGTCGTGCGTGTAGTACACCACGGCCGCCACGGCCAGGGCTTCCTTGTTGGAGAGCTTGGGCAGGTCGAGGGCGGAACAGCCTGCGAGCAGGCAGACCGCCGCCACGGGCAGGAGGGATTTCATGCCCGCCTCTTGGCGCGCCGCCCTTCGATCAGTTCCTGGATGAGCGGCGTGCAGATCACGTCCAGCGCCAGCCGCAGCTTGCCTCCCGGCACCACCATGGTGTTGGGACGCGACATGAAGGAGCTGCCGATGCGGCGCAGCAGATCCGGAAAGTCGAAACGCTTGGGATCGCGGAAATGGATAACCAGGATGCTCTCGTCCGCGCTGGGCACATCGCGCGCAATGAAGGGGTTGGAGGTGTCCACCAGGGGCATGCGCTGGATGTTGATGTCCGTGATGCCGAACTGGGGCACGATGAAATGGATGTAGTCGCGCAGCCGGCGCAGGATGGTGGCGGTCACTTCCTCCACGGTGCAGCCGGTCTTGGAACAGTCGCGGTGGATTTTCTGGATCCATTCCAGGTTCACGGCAGGCACGATGCCGATCAGCAGGTCCACGTATTGGGCGGCGTTCACGCCCTTGGCGCCATTGCCACGCCGGTCGCGGAAGTCGGCAGGCAGGTGGGCGGGGCTCGACCGGCGCCGGGTCCAGGTGTGGGCGGCGACACCCCCATGCATGCCTTCGTAGAAGAGGAGATCGGTGCCCTTGGGGATGGGCTCCCAGGGGGTGAAGGTGCCCACAGGACGATTGAAGCGGCGCGCATCGTCTTCGTCGCGCACGTAATGGCGGATCATGCCGCTCCCGGTCCTGGAATAGGTGGCGAACAGCTCTTCCAGTTTGTCGAACAGGTTGCACTCGGGACCGAACAGGCTCACCGGCCGGCCCTGGGCCGTGGATTCCTCGATGAAGCGGTCCATCTCAGGCTTTTCATAGCGGAAGAAGCTGTCCCCCTTCACCATTGCCGGGGTGATGCCCTGACGGCGGAAGATGTCCGCGAAGGCGTGGCGCACGGTGGTGGTGCCGGCGCCGGCGGAGCCGGTGATGGCGACGATGGGATGTTTCGCTGACACGGTTCCCCCCTGGCGAAGCCCGATTGCAAGCGTGTGACAATGCCACAGGATAGGCCAAGCGAAAGCCGATTAGCAAGCCGAAAGAGGGAGTTAGCGCCGTCGCGCGGGAACGGGCGGGCGTGGGTAAAATGGGGCATGCTCCGCCTGTTTCCATTGCTGCTTCTGCTCCTGTCCGCGATCGTGCCCGCGCGCGGAGAACGTCTGGGCCAGGCCGGCCTGGACTTCTCCATCTCTCCCCGCACGCCGGAGCAGCTCATCGCCTTCTATTCGGCGCGCGGCTTTGCACCGGAGGCGATGGAGGTGATCACGGCCAGTTGTTTTCTCACCGTGGGGATTCTCAACCGTGGGAGCCGTGTGGTCTGGCTTGAGCCCGCGCGCTGGCGGTTCGAAACGCTGGACGGCCGCCCCGTGCGGCGCATCGATCGCGACGAGTGGGAAGCCCGGTTCGAGCGCCTGGCAGTCCCCCTCGGCCAGCGCGCCACCTTCGGCTGGACCCAGCTGCCGGACAGCCGTGATCTGCAACCGGGCGAGCCGGTGGGAGGCAATGTCACGCTGGAAGCGCCGGCAGGGCCTTTCCGGCTGATCGCGCGCTTTCCCACGGAAAGCGACCGCAGCGGTCCCCCCATCGAGCTCACGGTGGACGGGCTCGTCTGTCCAGGGAGCAGGCCGTGAGGGGACTCTGGCTGGTTCTGCTTTGCGCCGCCATGGCGGTGCATGCCGCCGAACCGCCGCCCGGGCTGATGCGCCTCGACGGCCGCCCTGCGCCGGCCCTGGTGCTCCCGGACCTGGACGGCCGGACGGTGGATCTCGCCACCCTGCGCGGCCGCTGGGTGATGGTGCACTTCTGGGCGAGCTGGTGTGGTCCCTGCCGGCGCGAGATGCCGACGCTGGTCAGCGTCCTACACACCCACCCGCCGGAGCGTCTCACGCTGCTCCTCGTGAACACCGCGGAAAACGAGGACGACGTGTTCGCCTTTCTCGCCAGTGTGGCACCGGAACTCTCAACCCTGTTGGACCGGGACGGGCAGGTCACCGCCCGCTGGCAGCCCCGGGGCCTGCCCTCCACTTTCCTGGTGGATCCGGAGGGTCGCCTGCGCTATCTCGCCCTGGGTGGGCGTGACTGGTCCGCCCCGGCCTATCGGGCATTCCTGCGGGGGCTCACTACTCCCTAGGGCGATTGCCTCCTGGCGTTCCGGCCGGTAGGCTTGGGCGCCTGTTTCCTGGACGAATGCCGTGCGTCGCGACCCTTTGCCTGCTGCCTGTGCCCCCGCGTCATCCGATGCGGAGCCTTTCCGGGTGGTGCTCATCAGCCCCTACGAACTCGGCCGCCAGCCGGTTGCCCTGGCGCAGGCCGCCGCCTGGCTCCGGCGCGCCGGCATGTTGGTGGACTGTCTCGATCTTTCCCTCCAGAAGCTCGACGCCGCGCGCCTTGCCAGCGCCCGGGTGGTGGCCTTCTACCTGGGCATGCACACCGCCACCCGCATCGCCATGGAAGCCCTGCCGCGGGCCCGTGCCCTGGCTCCCCGTGCGGCCTTCGCCGCCTTCGGCCTGTATGCGCCCGTGAACGACAGTCTGTTGCGGGAACTGGGTGTGGCGGCGGTGTTCGGGGGCGAATCGGAACCGGATCTCCTGGCGTGGGCAGAAACCGTGCGCGCGGGCCGGCCTGTCCAGCCCACGACCCGGGTGCATACCGGACGCATCGAGTTCCTGGTACCGGACCGCACGGGGTTGCCGCCGCTTTCGCGCTATGCCCACTTGGTGCTGCCGGATGGCAGCCGGCGCACCGCGGGTTTCGTCGAGACCACGCGCGGCTGCAAGCACCTGTGCCGCCACTGCCCCGTGGTGCCGGTGTACGAGGGACGCTTCCGCGCCGTGCCCCTGCCGGTGGTGATGGCCGACATCGAACAGCAGGTGGCCATGGGGGCGGAGCACATTTCCTTCACGGACCACGATTTCCTGAACGGTCCCGGCCATGCCCTCAAGGTGGTGCGCGCCATGCATGCACGCTTTCCGCAACTGAGCTTCGACGCCACCATCAAGATCGAGCATCTCATCCGTCACGCTGGCCTCCTGCCGGAGCTGAAGGCAGCGGGGTGTGCCTTCGTCATCAGCGCGGTGGAGTCGGTGGACGACAGGGTGCTGGAACATCTCGCCAAGAACCACACCCGTGCGGATTTCCAGCGCGCCGTGGCGCTCATGCGGGAGATCGGGCTGCCCCTGGCGCCTACCTGGGTGGCGTTCCATCCCTGGTCCACCCTGGAAGGCTACCTCGACCTGCTCGGGACGCTGGTGGAATTGCGCCTGGTGGAGGCGGTGCCGCCGGTGCAGCTTGCCATCCGCCTGCTGGTGCCCGCCGGCTCGCGGCTCCTTGACCTGCCGGGCTTCCGGGAGCGGCTCTTGCCCTTCGATGCCCGGCTGCTGGGGTATCCCTGGCGCCATGCCGATCCCCGCGTGGATGCCCTGCAGCAGGAGGTGGAGGCATTGGCGGCTGCGGGGGAGCAGGCCGGTACGCCCCGGCGCGAGATTTTCGAGTCCATCTGGCAGGCGGCGCACCGCGCCCTGGGCCGCCCTGCCCCCAGCCTGGCCGGGCGCGATCTGGGCGAGCCCATCCCTCATTTGTCCGAGCCTTGGTACTGCTGTGCCGAACCCACGGCGCAGCAGTTGCAGGGCTTCTGAGGGCGGCCATGCGGCGGGTGCTTTTACTGCTGCCGGTGGCGGGTTACCGCAACGAGGATTTCCTCGACGCGGCACGGCGCCTCGATGCGGAAGTGATTGGCGTGGCCGACTATTGTCCCCGCCTGGCGCCCCGCTGGGGGCTGCCGCCCCTGCTGGCGGTGCCCTTCGACCGCCCCAGGGTCGCCGCGGAGATCGTGCTCAAGCATCTGCCGGCGCGGCCCGATGCCGTTCTCGCCGCGGACGATCACGGTGTGGAACTGGCCGCCCTGTTGCGCGAACGTCTCGGTCTTCCGGGCAATCCCCCGGCGGCGGTGGCGCGCCTGCGGGACAAACTCGGCTTTCGCCAGCTGTTGCAGGAAACGGGGCTCAACTGTCCCCCCTTCGCCCACCTGCCGGACACGGTGGATCCCGCAGGCTGGCAGCCGCCCTGGGGTTTTCCGGTGGTGGTGAAGGCACGCCGGCTGTCCGCCAGCCGGGCCGTGGTGCGTGCCGACGATAGCGCCTCGTTCCAGGCCGCGGTGCGCCTGGCACGCCAGATCCAGCGCCGCGCCGACCGCGAGGCCGCGCAGCTGGGGCTGGTGGTGGAAGCCTTTATCCCGGGACGTGAATTTGCCCTGGAAGGCCTGCTCGACGAGGGGCGTCTGCGCGTGCTCGCCCTGTTCGACAAGCCGGATCCCCTGGACGGACCCTATTTCGAGGAAACGATCTACGTCACGCCCTCGCGTCTGCCCGAAGAAACCCAGCGGGCCATCGCCCGGGCGGTGGAACAGGCCTGTCGTGCGGCAGGACTGGTGACGGGGCCGGTGCATGCGGAAATGCGCGTCAACCCCGCCGGCGTGTGGCTGCTGGAAATCGCGCCCCGTTCCATTGGCGGCCTGTGCGGCCGGGTGTTGCGTCATGCCCTGGGCATGAGCCTGGAGGAATTGATCCTGCGCCATGCACTGGGGGAGAAACTGCCCCAACCGGCGGCGGGGGAGGGCGCGGGAGTCATGATGATTCCCATTCCCCGGCGTGGCATCTACCAAGGGGTGGACCATTTCGCCGAAGCGGCCGCCGTGCCCGGCATCACCGACATCCAGATCAGCGTGGAAGCGGGGACGCTGCTCAAGCCGGTGCCCGAGGGCGCAGCCTACCTGGGTTTCATCTTTGCCCGGTGCGATACGCCCGAGGCTGCGGAGGCGGCGCTGCGGCAGGCCCACGCGAGACTTGCGTTTCGCATCCGGCCGGAAGTGGAGCTGGTTCCCGGCGGACGGTAAGATAGGCGGTGGCCCCGAGGTGGTGCGGGCACCATTCCTGCCAGTGCGGCGCTATAAAGTAAAGACCTGACCCCAATCCTATAAAGTAAAGATCTGACCCCAATGCATGTGGTGAAGACTGGGTTGCCGGAGGTGCTGGTGCTGGAACCGCGGGTGTTTGGCGACGAGCGGGGATTTTTCTTCGAGAGCTACAACCGGCGCAGCTTCGCCGAGGCGACCGGGGTCGATCCGGAATTCGTGCAGGACAATCACTCCCGTTCCGTTCGGAATGTCTTGCGGGGCCTGCACTACCAGATCCGGCAGCCCCAGGGGAAGCTGGTGCGCGTGGTGGTGGGCGAGGTGTTCGACGTGGCGGTGGACCTGCGCCGCTCCTCGCCCCGTTTCGGGCGCTGGACGGGTGTGCATCTGTCGGCGCAGAACAAGCGCATGCTGTGGATTCCGCCGGGTTTCGCCCACGGCTTTCTGGTGCTCTCGGACGTGGCCGAGTTTCTCTACAAGACCACGGACTATTACGCGCCGGAGCACGAACGCTGTCTGCGCTGGGACGATCCCGCCCTGGGCATCGACTGGCCCCTGGCGGGTGAGCCGCTGCTGTCGGCCAAGGATCGCCAGGGAGTGGGCCTGGCAGAGGCGGAGGTCTATCCGTGAACATCCTGCTCATCGGCCGCAACGGTCAGCTGGGCTGGGAGCTCAAGCGCGCGCTCGCGCCCCTGGGGCACCTGACCGCTCTGGGACGGCAGGAGCTGGATCTCACGGATGTCGAAGCCATCCGGCAGGTGGTGCGCCATGCAGGCCCCACGCTCATCGTCAACGCTGCGGCCTACACGGCCGTGGACCGGGCGCAGCAGGAACGGGAGACGGCCTTCGCCATCAATGCCGTGGCGCCGCGCGTGCTGGCCGAGGAGGCGAAGCGTCTCGGCGCGGCACTCATCCACTATTCCACCGATTACGTGTTCGACGGCGCGAAGAACGCCCCCTACCGGGAAATCGATGCGCCGCGTCCCCTAAATGTCTATGGCGAATCCAAGCTGGAGGGGGAACGCGCCATCGAGGCGGTGGCAGCCCCCCACCTCATCCTGCGCACGAGCTGGGTGTATGGGCTGCGCGGCGGCAATTTCATGCTCACCATCCTGCGCCTGGCGCGGGAGCGGGACAGCTTGCGGGTGGTGGATGACCAGATTGGCGCGCCCACCTGGAGCCGGCTCATCGCCGAAGCCAGCGCTGCCATCGTCGCCCAGGCTCACGCCCACGGCGGCATCACCGAATTCCTCGCGGACAAGGGCGGGCTTTACCATCTCGCCGCCGGGGGCCAGACCAGCTGGTGCGGTTTTGCCCAGGCCATCGTGAGCCATGCACCCCTGCTTTCCCGGCGGCCGCCGGTCGCGCCCATCCCCAGCCGCGAGTATCCGCTGCCGGCGCCGCGTCCCGCCTACTCCGTGCTGGACAGCAGCCGCGCGGCGCGCGTGTTCGCCGTGAGGTTGCCGGAGTGGCAGGCTTCCCTGCTGGATTGCCTGGCGGACATGGCATTCCTGAGGGCATCCTGAGGGCATTTGGGGCGCGTGCAAGCCCGCGTGCTTCGCCAGTAGAATAGGCACCTTGCCGCGCCACTTCCGAAGCCGCACGCCATGAGCATTCTCGTCGACAAGCACACCAAGGTCCTGTGCCAGGGTTTCACCGGCAAGCAGGGCACCTTTCATTCCGAACAGGCCATCGCCTACGGCACCCGCATGGTGGGGGGTGTCACGCCGGGCAAGGGCGGCCAGACCCATCTTGGCCTGCCGGTGTTCAACACCATGCGCGAGGCAGTCGCCGCCACCGGCGCCAATGCCAGCGTGATCTACGTGCCGTCGCCCTTCGCGGCTGATTCCATCATGGAGGCCGCCGATGCCGGCATCGAGATCATCGTCTGCATCACCGAAGGCATCCCGGTGTTGGACATGCTCAACGTCAAGGCCGCGCTGCGCGCCAATGGCGCCAAGCTCATCGGCCCCAACTGTCCCGGCATCATCACCGCCGGCGAATGCAAGATCGGCATCATGCCCGGCTTCATCCACAAGCCCGGCCGCATCGGCATCGTCTCCCGTTCCGGCACGCTCACCTACGAGGCCGTCTACCAGACCACCCAGCTCGGTCTGGGACAGACCACCTGCGTGGGCATCGGCGGTGATCCCATCAAGGGCCTGGATTTCATCGACTGCCTGGAAATGTTCGAACGGGATCCCGCCACGGAAGGCATCGTGCTGGTCGGCGAAATCGGCGGCACGCGCGAGGAGGAGGCGGCAGAATACATAAAGGCCCACATTACCAAACCCGTGGCGGCCTATATTGCCGGTGTGAGCGCGCCCCGCGGCAAGCGCATGGGCCACGCCGGCGCCATCATCAGCGGCGGCAAGGGCACGGCAGCGGACAAGATCCGCGCCCTGGAGGCAGCCGGTGTGACGGTGGCGCGCTCGCCGGCGGAAATCGGTCTCGCCATGCAGGCCGCACTGGGCCGGTCCAACCCATGAAAATCGCCCTCGCACAGCTCAACCTGGTGGTGGGGGATCTGGCAGGCAATGCCCGCCGCATCCTGGACGCCGCGCGGCAGGCGCAGGCCGCGGGCGCCCGCCTGCTGGTAACCCCGGAGCTGGCCCTGTCCGGCTATCCGCCGGAGGATCTGGTGTTGCGCCAGGGTTTCTGCGAGGCCTGTCTCGACACCCTGAATGGCCTTGCGCGCGAGATCAGTGGCATCACGGTGGTGGTGGGACATCCGGACCTGGTGGACGGGAACCGCTACAACGCCGCCTCCGTGCTGCAGGACGGGCGCATCGTCGCCACCTATCACAAGTACAAGCTGCCCAACCACACGGTGTTCGACGAGGTGCGCTATTTCACCCCGGGCGAGGCGCCCTGCGTGTTCGCCGTGGATGGCGTGAACGTCGGTATCAACATTTGCGCCGACATCTGGGAGGACGAACCCGCCCGGCGCGCGCGGGAGGCCGGCGCACAGCTGTTGCTGGTGCTCAATGCCTCGCCCTACCACATGAACAAGCAGGCGAGCCGCGAACAGGTGGTGGCGCAGCGGGCACGGGAAAACGGCTTGGCGGTGGTGTACTGCAACCTGGTGGGCGGGCAGGATGAGCTGGTGTTCGACGGCGCGTCCTTCGTGACCGATGGCGCGGGCCGGCTCACCCACCGCTTCGGCTTCTTCGAGGAAACACTGGGGTTCGTGGAGCTCGAGGGCGCGGCACCCCAGACAGGCGAGATCGTGCCGGAACCGCCGCTGGAGGAGATGGTGTATCGCGCCCTGTGTCTGGGCGTGAAGGACTACGTGGAGAAAAACGGCTTCCCCGGCGTCGAGCTGGGGCTGTCCGGCGGTATCGATTCCGCCCTCACCCTGGCCATTGCCGTGGATGCCCTGGGTGCCCAGCGGGTGCATGCGGTGATGATGCCCTCCCAGTTCACCGCCAACATGAGTCTGGAGGATGCCCGGGAGATGGCCCACACCCTCAAGGTGCGCTATTCCGAGATTCCCATCAAACCGATCTACGATGCCTTTCTGAACGGCCTGGCCGACGAGTTTCGGGATCTGCCTTTCGACACCACGGAGGAAAACATCCAGGCGCGCATTCGCGGCACGCTGCTCATGGCCCTGTCCAACAAGTATGGCACCATCGTGCTCACCACCGGCAACAAGAGCGAGCTGGCAGTGGGCTACGCCACGCTCTACGGCGACATGGCGGGCGGTTTTGCCGTGCTCAAGGACATCCCCAAGACCTTCGTCTATCGCTTGGTCCATTACCGCAACAGCCTGTCTCCGGTGATTCCCCAGCGGGTGATCACCCGCGCGCCCTCCGCGGAGCTGCGCGCCAACCAGACCGATCAGGAAAGCCTGCCGCCCTACGACGTGCTGGATGGCATCATGGAGGCCTACGTGGAGCGGGATCTGTGTCCCGAGGACATCGTGGCCCTGGGCTACCGGCGCGAGGACGTGCAGCGCGTGGTCACCCTGATCGACCGCAACGAGTACAAGCGGCGCCAGGCGCCGGTGGGCGTGCGTGTGACGCCGCGCGGATTCGGCAAGGACCGGCGCTATCCCATCACCAACCGTTACCGTCCCAGGTTCTAGACGAGGAAAAGCCATGAAAAAGATCGAGGCCATCATCAAGCCGTTCAAGCTGGACGAGGTGCGCGAGGCGCTGGCGGAAGTGGGGGTGACCGGGCTCACCGTCACCGAGGTCAAGGGGTTCGGCCGCCAGAAGGGGCACACCGAGCTCTACCGCGGGGCGGAATACGTGGTGGACTTTCTGCCCAAGGTGAAGATCGAACTCGTGATCGCTGCCGACAAGGTGGACGCTGCCATCGAGGCCATCGTCAAGTCCGCCCGCACCGGCAAGATCGGCGACGGCAAGATCTTCGTCCTGCCGGTGGAGCATGTGGTGCGCATCCGCACCGGCGAGACCAACGAGGCGGCGATCTGAGTTCCTACCAGAACTGGTACCAGGGCCGCGCGTTGCCGGGCTGGCGGCCCTTGAGGTAGGCGCTGTCCGGGAAGTTGCGTTCCAGCACGCGCCGGCTGTCGGCGGCGAGATCAGGGAGCTCCATCTTCTCATAGGCCCGCCACAGGATGGCCAGGGCATCCTCGTTGGCGGGGGTCTGGGGATACTGGCGGATGAGTTCCCTGGCCCGGTTCACCGCCGCCACGTAGGCGCCACGCCGGTAGTAATAATGGGCGACGGCGGCCTCGTGCCGGGCCATGGCATTCACCAGATACTGCATGCGCGCCAGCGCGTCCGGTGTGTACTTGCTGTCCGGGAAGCGCGTCACCAGCTCCTTGAAGGCCTCGAAGGAATCGCGCGCCGCCTGGGGATCGCGGTCCGACAGGTCCTGCTTCACCACGTAGCCGAGAAAGCCCAGATCGTCGTTGAAGTTGATCAGTCCCTTCAGGTAATACGCGTAATCCACGTGGGGATGGTTGGGGTGGAGCTTGATGAAGCGGTCGCAGGCGGCCAGTGCCGACGCGGGCTCGCGGTCCTTGTAATAGGCGTAGGCGATTTCCAGTTGGGCCTGCTGGGCGTAGCGGCCATAGGGATAGCGGGCCTCCAGCGTCTCGTAGTACTTGATGGCCTTTTCGTAATCGCCCTCGCCCAGCGCTGCCTTGGCCTCGGCGTAGAGCTTCTGGGCGGACCAGCCGCGGGTTTCGTCCTGCACTTCAGGCAACAGGCTGCAGCCCACAAGCCAGAGGGTGAGGATCAAGGCTAAACTGAGGCGCATGGTGGTATCCGCAAGAAAGTCGGACGATTATAGCGCAAGCCCCGCGGCGCTTTCGCCGCGGCGCTTCCTGGTGCCCGAGGTCCTCGCCGGCCGGCGCCTGGACCAGGCGCTGGCGCAGCTCATGCCTGAGTATTCCCGTTCCCGCATCCAGTCCTGGATCGAGGCTGGCCGCGTCACCCTGGACGGAACGGTCGCCAAAGCGCGGCAGAAGGTCTGGCCGGGGGCGCACATCGAGGTGGTGCCCCTCATGCACCCCTCGGAGGTGCAGGCCGAGCCCGAGGCCATCGCTCTGTCCATCGTTTACGAGGACGCCGCCATCCTCGTGCTGGACAAACCCGCCGGACTGGTGGTGCATCCGGGC
This sequence comes from Burkholderiales bacterium, assembly GCA_037478575.1. Taxonomy (GTDB): domain Bacteria; phylum Pseudomonadota; class Gammaproteobacteria; order Burkholderiales; family Thiobacteraceae; genus Thiobacter. Next base: position 18,092 of record JBBFMG010000009.1, read on the forward strand.
AGCGGCAACTGGCGCGGCACCCTGATGAATGCGCTTTTGCATCACGCGCCCGGACTCGCTCACGTGCCCCGTGCCGGCATCGTGCATCGCCTCGACAAGGACACCAGCGGCCTCATGGTGGTGGCCAAGACCGTGGAAGCCCAGACCGACCTGGTGCGCCAGCTCGCCGCGCGCACTGTGCGCCGGGTGTATCTCGCGGTGGTGGAAGGAAACCTGGCAGGGGCGGGACGCATCGAGGGTGCCATCGGCCGCCATCCCCGGGAGCGCACGAAAATGGCCGTGGTGGAGCGCGGCAAGCCCGCCGTCACGCATTACCGTGTGATCGAGGCTCTGTCCCGCCATACCCTGGTGGAATGCCGGCTGGAGACGGGGCGCACGCACCAGATCCGCGTCCACATGCAGTCCATCGGCCATCCCCTGGTGGGGGATCCCGTCTATGGCTCGCGCGAGGGACGGCGCCTGTTCCATCGCCAGGCGCTGCATGCCGCCGAACTTTCCCTGGTCCACCCCGTGACCCGTGTCCCCTTGACCTGGCATGCGCCGCTGCCGCCAGACATGGCGGCACTCATCGCCCGCCTGCGCACACCATGAATCCCGTCTGCCTCGTTCCGGACTGGCCCGCGCCGGCGCAGGTGCGCGCCCTGATCACCACCCGCGCCGGCGGCGCGAGCGTCGGGCCCTATGCTAGCCTCAACCTCGCTGACCACGTGGGGGACGATCCCGCCGCCGTGAGGGCAAACCGTGCCCGGCTGCGTGCGCTGCTCCCGACTGAGCCGGTCTGGCTGGAACAGGTGCACGGCACCGATGTCCTGCGTGTGGAGACTGGCGGCGCGCGCCGCGCCGACGCCGCCGTGAGCCGCGCGCCGGGCACGGTGTGCGCCGTGCTCACCGCCGACTGTCTGCCGGTGCTCCTGGCCGACCGCGCGGGCACCGTGGTCGCGGCCGCCCATGCGGGCTGGCGCGGGCTCTCTGCGGGGGTGCTGGAACGGACCG
>JBBFMG010000010.1:0-19081 GCA_037478575.1 Burkholderiales bacterium
AAAACGGAGCCGCGACCGCCGCGCTCCGGAGCGCGCGGAGCTGGTGCTCCTGCGCCAGCGTCATGCCGAGCTGGAGCAGGCCCTCGCCCAACGCCGCGAGCGATTCCTGGGGGTGGCGCTGGTGCTTGTCATGCTGGTGGTGCTGGCGGTGTGGGCGGCGAGCCGGTTTGCGCCGGTGCGTCCCATCGATGTCCATCTCGCCCCTGTGGCGCCGGACTGCCGCGCACCGGCCATGCCCCAGGTGAACTGGGCCGGCTGCGACCGCAACGGAGCCTGGCTGCGGGGCGTGGATCTGTCCAGCGCCGTGCTCGCCGGCACTCATCTCAACAGCGCCAACCTGAGTCTTGCGCGCCTGACCTATGCCAACCTGGCCGGCGCCGATCTGAGCTACGCGAATCTCGAAGGGGCCAATCTGCAGGCTGCCAGCCTGCAGGGTGCGACGCTTGCCTACGCCACCCTGAAGCAGGCCGACCTCACCCGGGCCGACCTGCGCGGGGCCCGTCTGGAGGCCACGGATCTTACCGGGGCGCAACTGGGGCTCGCCCTCTGGACCGATGGCCGGACCTGTCAGGCTGGATCGGTGGGAGTCTGCCTGCCGTGAGCCTTCCGGTGCGCATCACCTCTCCCGAAAACCCCCTGGTGCGCAACGTGCGCAAACTGCTGGCCTCGGCGCGGGAACGCCGGCGCCAGCGGCGGGCCGTGCTGGATGGCTGGCACCTGCTGGATGCCTACCGCAGCGCCGGCGGTTTGCCGGAGCGGGTGCTGCTCGCGGCGCGGGTGCAGGCAGCGTCGGCTACAGAGACCGCGCTCAAAGGACTGGATGCGCGGCGCATCGCCGTCCTCGACGACCCCCTGTTCGATGCCCTGGCACCCGTTGACACGCCCACCGGTGTGCTCACGCTGATTGCCATTCCACCACTGCCGCGCCATGAAGTCCGGTGCGCCCTGCTGCTGGAGGACATCCAGGATCCGGGCAATCTGGGCTCCATGCTGCGCACTGCCGCCGCAGCGGGTGCAGAGGCGGTGTATGTGTCCAAAGGCTGCGCCGACGTCTGGTCACCGCGCGCGCTGCGCGGGGGCATGGGTGCGCAGTTTCAGCTCGCGCTCCACGAGGATGCCGATCTCTGCGCGGTGGCACGGGCGTTTCCCGGAGAGGTGATGGCCACCAGCCTCGCTGCCGACGCGTCCCTGTTCGATCTGGACCTGCGCGGCCGCATCGCTTTCGCCTTCGGCAACGAGGGTGCGGGCCTGAGCCCGGATCTGCTCGCGGCGGCACATCGCCGCGTGCGCATTCCCATGCCGGGCAAGATGGAGTCCCTCAACGCCGCGGCGGCGGTGGCGGTGTGTCTGTTCGAGCGGGTGCGCCAATTACAGGCGCGGCCGTAGTCCCAGCCGGTGCACGATGGTGGACGCGATCTCCTCCACCGACATGTTGGTGGAATCGAGATGGGCAATACCCAGGCGCTGGAACAGGGCCTGGGCTGCCTGCACCTCGCGCTGACAGGTGGCGAGTGCCGCGTAGCGGCTGCCGGGACGGCGCTCCTCGCGGATCTGGTGCAGGCGTTCGGGGCCGATGGACAGCCCGAACAGCCTCGGCCGGACGGCATCCAGTGGGGAAGGCAGACGGCCGCGTTCGAAATCCTCCTCGGTCAGAGGGACGTTGGCCGCATACAGGCCATACTGCAGGGCAAGATACAGGCAGGTGGGTGTCTTGCCGCAGCGCGACACACCGATCAGCACCACATCCGCCTTGTCGAGGTGCTGTCCCAGCCCGTCGTCATGGGCCAGGGCGAAGTTCACGGCGTCGATGCGGCTGCCGTAGCTGCCGCCAATGCCATGCAGCCGGCCCACGGCGCCCGCCGGGGAGGTGCCCAGCTCCGCTTCCAGCCCGGGCAGGAAACGATCGAACACATCCATGACCAGGGCCCGGGCGCGCGCCAGGCGCGCCCGCAGCGCCGGGTCCGCCAGGGAGCTGATCACGATGGGACGCACGCCATCCCCGGCCGCCGCGGCATCGATGCGGGCCACCGCCAAATCCACCTTGCCGGCGTCGTCCACGAAGGGTAGCGTCTCACGCACAAACTCAATATGATCGAACTGAGCGAGCAGACCACGGCCCAGGGTTTCCACGGTGATACCAGTGTGGTCCGAGACGAAAAAGACGCGGCGTCGTGCAGACATGGGCATGCACCCGCCGTTGCCGACGGGATCTGGCTATGACGGAGCCATCTTACATCATCTGGTTTGAAGAACTGTCCATGCACGACGTGGACCGGGTGGGCGGCAAGAACGCCTCCCTGGGGGAAATGATCCGATCCCTGTCGCAACTGGGCGTGCGCGTGCCCGGCGGTTTCGCCACCACCGCCCAGGCTTTCCGGGATTATCTCGCCTACAACGGTCTTACCGAACGCATCACCCAGGCCCTCGATCGGCTGGACGTGGACGATGTAGTGGCGCTGGCCGAGACAGGGCGCCAGATTCGCGCCTGGGTGAGCGAAGGCCGTTATCCACCCCGACTGGAGCAGGCCATATCGGAAGCCTGGCAGAAAATGGCTGCCGCGACGTCCGGCGAGCTGTCGGTCGCGGTGCGTTCCTCCGCCACTGCCGAAGATCTGCCGGACGCTTCCTTCGCCGGGCAGCAGGAAACCCTGCTCAACGTGGTGGGGCTGCCCAATGTGCTCAAGGCGGTGCAGGAAGTGTTTGCCTCCCTCTACAACGACCGGGCCATCGCCTACCGCGTGCACCACGGTTTCACCCACGCCCACGTGGCCCTGTCCGCGGGCATCCAGCGCATGGTGCGCAGCGATCTCGCCTCCAGCGGCGTCATGTTCACCCTCGATACCGAATCGGGCTTTCCCGACGTGGTGTTCATCACCGGATCCTGGGGACTGGGCGAGATGGTGGTGCAGGGCGCCGTCAACCCGGACGAGTTCTATGTGCACAAGCCCATGCTCGCCCAGGGCAGGACCGCCATCGTGCGCCGGTCCCTGGGCAGCAAGGCGCGACGCATGGTGTATGGCGAAGGCGGGCGGGGCACGCGCATCGAGGATGTGCCGGAACCCGAGCGCCGGCGTTTCTGTCTCGCCGATGAGGAAGTGCGGGCGCTGGCGCGCATGGCCGTGGTGATCGAAAACCATTACGGACGGCCCATGGACATCGAATGGGCCAAGGATGGCATCAGCCAGGAACTGTTCATCGTTCAGGCGCGGCCGGAAACGGTGAAATCCCGTGCCTCGCGGGAGGTGCTGCGGCAGTATCATCTGAAGGGTCAGGGGCGGGTTCTGGTGACCGGCCGGGCCATTGGCAACCGCATCGGCGCCGGTCCGGTGCGGCGCGTGCTGTCCGCCGCGGAGATGCACCGGGTGCAGGCGGGTGACGTCCTCGTCACCGACATGACCGACCCGGACTGGGAACCGGTGATGAAACGGGCAGCGGCCATCGTGACCAATCGCGGCGGCCGCACCTGCCATGCCGCCATCGTCGCCCGCGAGCTGGGCATTCCCGCCGTGGTGGGCACGGGTGACGCCACTGAGAAGCTGGCAGAGGGCCAGCCCGTGACCGTCTCCTGCGCCGAGGGGGATACCGGCAAGGTCTATGAGGGGCTGCTTAAGGCCGAGGTGCGCGAGCTCAGCCTGGACAAACTGCCGGAGCCACCGGTCAAAATCATGATGAACGTGGGCAATCCGGAGCGGGCCTTCGACTTCGCGCAGCTGCCCAACCATGGCGTGGGCCTGGCGCGCCTGGAGTTCATCATCAACCGCATGATCGGCGTGCATCCGCGCGCCGTGCTCGATTATCCCGCCCTGCCTGAACCCCTCCGGCATACCGTGGAAACCCAGGCCGCGGGCTATGCCGACCCGGTGAGCTTCTACGTCGAGCGCCTCGCCGAAGGGGTGGCCACGATCGCTGCCGCCTTTTGGCCCAAGCCGGTGATCGTGCGCCTGTCGGACTTCAAGTCCAACGAGTATGCCAACCTGATCGGCGGCGACCGGTACGAGCCGCGCGAGGAAAACCCCATGCTGGGTTTTCGCGGGGCCGCCCGTTATGTTTCGCCGGCTTTCCGCGACTGCTTCGCGCTGGAATGCCGCGCCCTGAAAAAGGTACGCGGCGAGATGGGCTATACCAACGTGGAGCTCATGATCCCCTTCGTGCGCACCGTGGAAGAGGGGCGCGCGGTGATGGAGCTGCTGGCCGCCCAGGGTCTGGTGCGGGGAGAGGACGGACTGCGGGTGGTAATGATGTGCGAAATTCCCTCCAACGTCCTGCTCGCCGCGGATTTCCTGGAGCACTTTGACGGCTTTTCCATCGGCTCCAACGATCTCACCCAGCTCACCCTGGGCATCGACCGGGATTCGGCGCTGGTGGCCGCCTCCTTCGACGAACGCAATCCCGCGGTGAAGGCGCTGCTCGCCCAGGCCATTGCCGCCTGCCGGCAGGCAGGCAAATACGTGGGCATCTGCGGCCAGGGTCCCTCCGACCATCCAGATCTGGCGCAGTGGCTGGTCGAGCAGGGCATCGCCAGCCTGTCCCTGAATCCGGACACGGTTGTGGAAACCTGGCTGGCGCTGGCGCGCGCTCAGTAACCCAGCCAGCGCGCCGTCTGGTAGAAGGTGAAACTCAGGAGCCAGGCAAGCACCAGGGACCAGCCCACCGTGGCCAGGGTGAAGCGCCAGTCGCGCGATTCGCTGCGCAGCGTGGCGATGGTGGAGAGACAGGGTGTATAGACCAGGGTGAACAGCATGAAGCTGTAGGCCTGCACCCAGCTCAGATGCTGTGCCATGTGCTGGGTGAGGGCCGTTCCCTCCAGACCGTAGATCACCGCCAGCGAGCCTATCACGATCTCCTTGGCCACGAAGCCGAAGATGAGGGCGATGGCGAGCTGGCCGTCGATGCCCACCGGATCCAGCACCGGCGCGAGCCAGGCTCCGATCTGGCCGGCCCAGGTGGCGCTGCTGCCCGGGGCTGCCCCCGCGGGGAAATGGGTGAGCAGCCAGACCATGACCACCCCGGCGACGATGAACTTGCTGGCCCGGTGCAGGAAGTGGCGCACCTCCTGCCAGCCGCGCAGCACCATCTGGCGCAGGGTGGGGAACCGATAGGGCGGCAGCTCCAGCACGAAGGGCTCATGGCTGCGGAAGCGCCCCTTGAACAGCAGGGCGGTGAGCATGGCGCTGGCGAAGCTCAGCAGGTACAGGCTCATGAGCACCAGCGGCGCCGTGCGGGGTGAGAACAGGGCGGCGGTGATGAACAGGAAGACCTGCAGGCGCGCCGAACACAGGGAGAAGGGAATCACCAGCATGGTGAGCAGGCGCAGCGCGCGCGAGCGCATCACCCGGGTGCCCATGATGGCCGGCACGTTGCAGCCAAAGCCCATGAGCAGCATCACGAAGCTGCGTCCGTCCAGGCCCAGGCGCGACATCAGCGCATCCATGAGAAACGCCGCGCGGGAGAGATAGCCGGTGTCCTCGACGATGGCCATGAACAGGAAGAACAGCACGATGATGGGCACGAAGGCGGCCACCGTCCCCACGCCGTTGTAGATGCCGTCGATGAGCAGGCCGGACAGCCAGGGCGGCGCGCCACTCAGAAGCGGCGTGAGCACGGCTTCGCTGAAACTGGCCAGCAGCCAGGCGACACCGTCCTGCAGGGGTTTGCCCAGGGTGAAGATGGCCTGGAACAGGCCGTACATCACCGCGAGAAAGAGGGGCAGGCCCAGCACGGGATGCAGCAGGACGCGGTCCAGGCGCGCCGTCAGGTTGTCATCGAGCTGGGGTGGAACGTGCACCGCCTGCGCCAGGATGCGTTCCATCTGCTGCTCGATGGAAGTCTCGCCCGCCAGTTTCTCGCGCAGATTCTCCAGCTGCACGGGCCGGCTTTGGGCAAGCCGCTGGCGGATCGTCTCCACCGCCGCCGGGAAACCCTGGCCGTGCTTGGCGGAAAGCAGGGCCACTGGCATGCCCAGCTGCCCCGTCATGCGCCGGGTGTCGATGGTGATCCCGAATTTCGCCGCCTCGTCCGCCATGTTGAGGAGCAGCACCGCGGGCAGGCCCAGCTGTTTCACCTGCAGGGCGAGGGCGAGCTGGCGGTCGAGCTGGGTGGCATTGAGGATGATTACCACCAGATCCACCAGGTTGTGCTCCAGGAAATGGCGCACCACCATTTCGTCATCGGAGAACCCGTGCAGATCGTAGATGCCCGGCAGATCCACCACCTCCACCATGTCACCGCCGAGGAGGATCCGGGCGCCCAGCAGGTCCACGGTGACGCCGGGCCAGTTGCCCACGCGGGCGGAGGCGCCCGTGAGACGATTGAAGAAGGTGGACTTGCCCGTGTTGGGCATGCCCAGGAGTGCGACGCGCTTCACGGTCAGGCGCGCGCGACGTCGATGTGGCGGGCTTCGCGCGGGCGCAGCATGACATCGGTGCTGCCCACGCGCACCTGGAGCGGCCCCGCGCAGCAGGCCCGGCGGATCAGGGCCACACGGCGGCCCACGCGCAGCCCCATGGCCGCGAGACGCGCCTTGAGCGCGTCGTCGAAATGCAGTCCGGTGATGATCGCGGTCTCGCCGGGTTTGAGGCTGGCCAGGGTGTCCATGAGACTTCGCTTATTTACAAATGAGAATTGTTCCTGATTTTGCCACGCCGAGTAGGGGCAGGCAAGTCCTGCGAGTCCCTGCCTGCGGACCTCGCGCGAGCCCGCCGCGCAGAGTGCTTCCCCGCCGCGCGGCGACGTGGCGCGAACTTTTTTTGGCCGGGAGGGGCTTTTGCGGTATGATGGGCTCCCGTCTGTTTCAGCCTTTTCCATGACCAAATTCATCTACATCACAGGCGGGGTCGTTTCGTCTCTTGGCAAGGGCATCGCCGCCGCGTCTCTGGGCGCCATCCTCGAATCCCGCGGCATCCGGGTCACCATGCTCAAGCTGGATCCCTACATCAACGTGGATCCGGGCACCATGAGTCCCTTCCAGCACGGTGAGGTATTCGTCACCGAGGACGGTGCGGAAACCGATCTCGATCTGGGACACTATGAGCGCTTCATCAACCGCAAGATGACGAAGCGCAACAACTTCACCACCGGCCAGATCTACGAAAGCGTGATCCGCAAGGAACGCCGCGGCGACTATCTCGGCGGCACCGTGCAGGTCATTCCCCACATCACGGACGAGATCAAGCATTTCATCCGCCTGGGGGCGGGCGATGCGGAAGTGGCGGTGGTGGAGATCGGCGGCACGGTGGGCGACATCGAGTCGCTGCCGTTTCTGGAGGCCATCCGCCAGATGGCGATCGAAGTGGGGCGGGACAATGCCTGTTTCATCCACCTCACCCTGGTGCCCTACATCGCCTCCGCCGGCGAGATCAAGACCAAGCCCACCCAGCATTCCGTGAAGGAACTGCGCGAAATCGGCATTCAGCCCGACGTGCTCCTGTGCCGGGCCGACCGTCCCCTGCCGGAGGACGAGCGGCGCAAGATCGCCCTGTTCACCAACGTGCCGGAAGAGGCAGTCATATCCGCCATCGACGTGGACAGCATCTACAAGATTCCGCGCATCCTGCACGATCAGCATCTGGATGACATCGTCTGCCGCAAGCTGGCCCTGAATCCCCCGCCGGCGGATTTGCGCGTCTGGGATGAACTGGTCTATGCCCTGGAACACCCCCAGCACGAGGTGGACATCGCCCTGGTGGGCAAGTACGTGGATCTCACCGAGTCCTACAAGTCCCTCTCGGAAGCCCTGATCCATGCCGGCATCCATACCCGCAGCCGGGTGCGCATCCACTACATCGACTCGGAAAAGCTGGAAAGCGGCGATCTCGCCGTGCTGGAAAACATGGATGCCATCCTGGTGCCCGGCGGTTTCGGCAAGCGCGGCGTGGAAGGCAAGATCAACGCCATCCGCTACGCGCGCGAACACCGGATCCCCTATCTCGGCATTTGCCTGGGCATGCAGCTCGCCGTGATCGAGTTCGCGCGCCACGTGGCCGGCATGGCAGGGGCCCACAGCACGGAATTCGATCCGGACACGCCCTATCCGGTGGTGGCATTGATCACCGAATGGCGTGACCGTACCGGCGAACTCCTGCGCCGTTCCGCCACCTCCGACCTGGGTGGCACCATGCGCCTTGGTGGGCAGGAATGCAGGCTCGTGCCCGGCAGCCGCGGCCATGCGGCCTACGGCAGGGATCTCATCGTGGAGCGCCACCGGCACCGCTACGAAGTCAACAACACCCTGCTTGCGCAATTGGAACAGGCCGGCCTGCGCGTCAGCGGCCGCTCCACCGGCGAAGAGCACCTGTGCGAGATGATCGAACTGCCGGATCATCCCTGGTTCGTCGCCGTGCAGTTCCATCCGGAATTCACCTCCACTCCGCGCAACGGCCACCCGCTGTTCACCGCCTTCATTCGCGCCGCCCTGGCCCAGCGTGCGCAGACCCGGAAAGACGCTCCATGAAACTGTGTGGTTTCGATGCCGGTCTGGAACACCCCCTGTTCCTGATCGCCGGTCCCTGTGTCATCGAATCGCGCCAGCTGGCCCTGGACACCGCGGGCGCCCTCAAGGAGATCTGCGGCGAACTGGGCATTCCTTTCATCTACAAGTCGTCCTACGACAAAGCCAACCGCAGTTCCGGCGCCTCTTTCCGGGGCCTGGGCATGGCCCAGGGACTCAAGATCCTGGACGAGGTGCGCAGCCAGATCGGCGTGCCGGTGCTCACGGACGTGCACACCGAAGCCGAGATTCCGGAGGTGGCGGCAGTGGTGGACGTGCTGCAGACGCCGGCCTTCCTGTGTCGCCAGACGGATTTCATCCAGGCCGTGGCCGCCACCGGCAAGCCGGTCAACATCAAGAAGGGACAGTTCCTCGCGCCCTGGGACATGAAAAACGTGGTGGAAAAAGCCAGGGCGGCCAATGGCGGCGCGGACACCATCCTGGTGTGCGAGCGGGGTGTGTCCTTCGGCTACAACACGCTGATCTCGGACATGCGCGGACTGGCGGTGATGCGCGCAACCGGCTGTCCCGTGGTGTTCGATGCCACCCACTCGGTGCAGCAGCCGGGCGGGCAGGGTACCAGGAGTGGCGGACAGCGCGAGTTCGTGCCGGTGCTGGCGCGTGCCGCGGTCGCCTCGGGCGTGGCGGGCATCTTCATGGAAACCCATCCGGATCCGGAGCGCGCCCTGTCGGACGGCCCCAATGCCTGGCCCCTGGGGCGCATGAAGGAACTGCTGGCCACGCTGAAAGAGCTGGACGCGCTGGTGAAGCGCGCCGGTTTCATCGAAAACGAATTCATGTAGCGCTTCACACGCCGGGGCGCGGAGCGTTTCGGCTCTGCTGTGCGACCCGCGCGTGGAAGCCGTTGGTCAAGGGAAAAGTAAATGAGTGCAATCGTTGATGTCATCGCCCGCGAGATTCTCGACTCCCGCGGCAATCCCACCGTGGAAGCGGACGTGCTGCTGGAATCCGGCGTGATCGGGCGCGCCGCGGTCCCTTCCGGTGCCTCCACCGGCAGCAAGGAAGCCATTGAACTGCGCGACGGGGATGCCCAGCGCTACGGCGGCAAGGGCGTGCTCAAAGCCGTGGAGAACGTCAACACGGAAATCTGCGAGGCCATCATCGGTCTCGATGCCGAGGAGCAGACCTTCATCGACCGCACCCTGATCGAGCTGGACGGCACCGAGAACAAGGGCCGCCTGGGAGCCAACGCCATCCTCGCCGTCTCACTGGCCGTGGCCAAGGCAGCGGCGGAGGAATCGGGCCTGCCCCTCTACCGCTACCTGGGCGGTGCCGGCCCCATGCTGCTGCCGGTGCCCATGATGAACATCATCAACGGCGGCGCCCACGCCAACAACAGCGTGGACATGCAGGAGTTCATGATCATCCCGGTGGGCGCGCCCAGCTTCCGTGATGCCGTGCGCTATGGCGCCGAGGTGTTCCATGCCCTGAAGAAACTGCTGGATCATCGTGGCCACGTCACCACGGTGGGCGACGAGGGTGGCTTCGCCCCCAACCTGGAGAGCAATGAAGCCGCGCTCAAACTCATCGTCGAGGCCATCGAGGCGGCGGGCTACCTGCCGGGTGCCGACGTGGCCATCGGCCTGGACTGCGCCAGTTCCGAGTTCTACCACGACGGCAGATACGTGCTCGCCTCGGAAAACCGTTCCATGACCTCGGCCGAGTTTGCCGACTACCTGGCAGGGTGGGTGGAACGCTATCCCATCATCAGCATCGAGGACGGCATGAGCGAACACGACTGGGCCGGCTGGAAGCTGCTCACGGAACGCCTCGGACGACGCATTCAGCTGGTGGGGGACGACGTGTTCGTCACCAATAGCCGCATCCTCAAGGAGGGCATCGCCCAGGGCATTGCCAATTCCGTGCTGATCAAGATCAACCAGATCGGCACTCTCACCGAGACCTTCCAGTGCATCGAGACCGCCAAGCGGGCGCGCTACACCGCCGTGGTCTCCCATCGCTCCGGCGAGACCGAGGACACCACCATCGCCGACATCGCGGTGGCCACCAATGCCCTGCAGATCAAGACCGGCTCCCTGTCCCGTTCCGAGCGCATCGCCAAATACAACCAGCTCCTGCGCATCGAGGAGGAGCTGGGCGACAACGCTGCCTATGCGGGACGCGAGGCGTTTCATCAACTCGGCTGACGCGCCGGCCGGCGCGCTGCGACCGCCACCCCGCCAGGGCTGCTGACCCGTGCGCTGGCTCACCCTGATCCTCGCCCTGCTCATCCTGGCGCTGCAATACCCGCTGTGGCTGGGCAAGGGCAGCTGGCTCAAGGTGTGGGAAGTGGATCAGGCGCTCGAGAAACAGCTCGCCGAAAACGAGCGGCTGCGCAGCCGCAACGCCTCCCTCGAGGCCGAGGTGAAGGATCTCAAGACGGGTTACGAGGCCATCGAGGAACGGGCGCGCAGCGAGCTGGGCATGGTGCGCCAGGACGAGATCTTCTTCCAGGTGATGGACGAGCCGGTGGCTGCGCCGGGCCCCGGCGCGCCGCCGCCCCAGCCCGGCGCAGCGGCCCCGGCAGCGTCCCGCTGAAGGGTTACAGGGGTTCCTGGAAGCACTCCACGCGCCGGCTGGAACCCGGCTGCAGGAAACGCTCGAATTCGAGCCGCGCAGCAGCCGCCGCCAGGGGCGCTTCGAGCCGGTCGCCCGGCACGTCTGCGTACACTTCCATCCACAGCGCCGGCTCGTCCCGTTTCTTGAGCAGCCGGCCCTGCACGCCGGTTTCCGCCGCGATCTCGAACAGCAGCTGATCCACGGCGGCCGCCGCTTCCGCCTCGCGCCGGGGGTCGATCCGGTAATACACGTAATAGTGGAACATGGCAGTGATCAGGCCGGGATGGAGTAGGGCAGCTCCTTCAGACGCAGCACCGGGCCATCCAGGGTTTTCCAGTGGATGGGTTCGCGCTCCACGCTGGCGGTCTGGATCACCGCCAGCAGATCGTAACCGCCCTCGGGGGCGGGAGCGGCATTGACCACCATGCCGCTGGCCTGTTCCTGCATGTCGGCGCTGTACAGGGGATCGCCCGGCGCCGGCGCCTGATCGGCCTCGAGGTGGGCGAGATACATGCGGCGCTTGAGCTTGCCCAGGTACTGGGTGCGGGCCACGATCTCCTGGCCGGGATAGCAGCCCTTCTTGAAACTCACGCCGCCCACCAGTTCGAAATTGGCCATCTGGGGCACGAATTCCTCCTGGGTGGCGGGCAGCACCACGGGGATGCCGGCACGGATGAGATGCCAGTCCCAGCGCCCACTGCCCACGGGACGACAGTGGGCGGCCAGGGCGCTCCAAAGCTCGGCTGCCTGGCCGGGTGCGCACAGGATCTCGAAACAGTCGCCGGGCAGACGCAGCACGCTGCCCCGCCCGGTGGCGAGCACGTCATGGGCCGCCGCGGGTACGCTTCCCAGCACCGATTCGACGATGCGCGCCGCCCCCGGTCCCGCCACGCCCAGCCGCACCCACTGGTCGCTCTCGTCCGAGATTTTGACTTTGGAACGCAGGACGAACATGGACAGGCGTTTCCGGATGGCCTCCGCGAGGCTCACGGGCAGCTGCATCAGATAACCGTCTGTGCCATCCTGCCACAGCAGGAAGGTGGCCAGCATGCGTCCCTTGGGGGTGCAATAGGCCGCCCACTGGCTGTTGCGCCCGTTGAGCAGGCGCACGTCGTTGGAAAGCTGTCCCTGCAGAAAAGCCTGGGCATCCTCGCCGGCGAAGCGGATCAGCGCGAAGTGGGAGAGATCGGCTAAAATGGGCTCGCTTCCCGAACGACGGATGTCTTCCAGCGGATCGCCGAAATGGGCCACCTGCCCGTTCTCGATGACTGCGCCGCGGGAGTGGAGAAACTGCTGCCAGTCGTTGTTCATGTCTGAAGCCCTGGGAAATGTCGGAGGGAAACTCATGCTGCGCAAAGGGGCAAAATCTCGCTTCAACTCGCCCCGGCGTTGGCGAAACATAATGGCGCATCTTCCGTTTTGCAAGCCTGATGCCTGAGCGCCGTCCGGTCTATCTCGATCTGTTCCGGATCCGTCAGCCGCTGCCCGCGGTGGTATCCATCCTGCACCGGGTAAGCGGGGCGTTTTTGTTTCTGCTGCTGCCCTTCCTCCTCCACACCTTCGAGCTCTCCCTTGCCGATGAGGCGGGTTTTGCCCGGGTGACCCAGCAACCCCTGGTGCGCCTGGGCCTGGGCCTGGTTGCCGTGTTTTACGCCTACCACCTGCTCGCGGGCGTGCGTTTCCTGATTTTCGACCTGCACCGACCGGGCCTGTATCGCCATGCGCGCAGCAGCGCGCGGCTGGTCCTCCTGGGCGCCGCGCTGGTCGCACTGGTCGTGGGCCTCGAGCTATGGTGAAGAACGATGTGACGGGCGCCCACTATGGCATCGTGGACTGGCTCGCCCAGCGCCTCACCGCCCTGGTGCTGCTGGCCTACAGTGCGTTGCTCGGGGTGCGCCTGTGGCTCACCCCCCAACTGGATTTCCCTGCCTGGCGCGCCCTGTTCCAGCCCGCGTGGATGCGCCATGCCACGCTGTTGTTCGTGCTGGCTTTGTGCTGGCATGCCTGGATCGGCATGCGCGACATCTACATGGATTACCTGAAGCCCACCGGCCTGCGCCTGGCCGCCCATGCCCTCACCCTCGTGTTTCTGCTGGCCTGTCTCCTGTGGGCCGCTTCCATCCTGTGGAGCCAGCCATGAAGCTCAGGAAGCGCACCTTCGATGCCCTGGTGGTAGGCGCCGGCGGCGGCGGGCTGCGTGCTGCCCTGGCCCTGGCCGACGCCGATCTCAAGGTGGCCGTGGTGTCCAAGGTGTTTCCCACCCGTTCCCATACCGTGGCGGCGCAGGGGGGCATCAATGCCGCCCTGGGCAATGTCACGCCGGACAACTGGTACTGGCACATGTACGACACGGTAAAGGGTTCCGACTACCTGGGTGACCAGGATGCCATCGAGTTCATGTGCCGCGCGGCGGCGCAGACGGTGTACGAGCTGGAGCACTACGGGCTGCCCTTTTCGCGCCTGCCCGACGGACGCATCTATCAGCGGCCCTTCGGGGGACAATCCACGGAGCTGGGACGGGGCCAGGCCACGCGCACCTGTGCGGCGGCCGACCGCACGGGGCACGCCATGCTGCACACCCTGTATCAGCAGAACATTCGCGCGCGCACCCATTTTTTTGACGAGTATTTCGCCCTCGACCTCATCAAGGACGATGCCGGCTACGTGCTGGGGGTGCTCGCCCTGGCCATCGAGACCGGCGAGCCGCTTCTGATCGAGGCGCGCGCCACCCTGCTCGCCACGGGCGGTGCAGCGCGCATCTTCCGCACCTCCACCAATGCGCTGATCAATACCGGCGATGGTCTGGGCATGGCGCTGCGCGCGGGCATTCCCCTGCAGGACATGGAGTTCTTCCAGTTCCATCCCACGGGCATCGCCGGCGTGGGCTGCCTGATCTCCGAGGCGGCGCGGGGGGAAGGGGGCTATCTCATCAACAGCCGGGGCGAACGTTTCATGGAACGTTATGCGCCCCAGGCCAGGGACCTCGCCAGCCGCGACGTGGTGAGCCGGGCCATCGTCACCGAGATCCGCGAGGGACGCGGCTGCGGCCCCCAGGGCGACTACGTCCTGCTCAAGCTGGACCACCTGGGTGCAGAACGCATCCAGCAGCGCCTGCCCGGGGCGCGCGAGCTGGCACGCCGATTCGCCCATGTGGATCCGGTGGAACAACCGATCCCTGTCTTTCCCACCGCCCACTACATGATGGGCGGCATTCCCACCAACCGCTTCGGCCAGGTGGTGGTGCCCACCGCCACCGGCCCGGAGGAGCCGGTGCCCGGACTCTATGCGGTGGGGGAGTGCGCCTGCGTCTCGGTCCACGGCGCCAACCGCCTCGGCGGCAACTCCCTGCTGGACATCGTGGTCTTCGGCCGGGCCGCCGGGGCCCACATGCTGGAGTACCTGCGTGAGAATCCCTATCCACGTCCCATTCCGCCTTCCGCGACGGAACCCGCGCTGGAACGGCTGGCGCGCTGGGAGCGCGACGTGGGCGACGAGCGCATCCCGGCCATCCGCGACGAGATGCAGCGCGTGATGGAACAGCGGTGTGGCGTGTTCCGCACCGCGAGTGAACTGCAGGCGGGGATTGCCGAGATCCGCACCCTGCGGGAGCGCCTGCGCCACGCCACCCTCACCGACCGCAGCCGCATTTTCAACACGGCGCGCATCGAGGCGCTGGAGCTGGAAAACATGATGGAAGTGGCGCTGGCCACCATCGTCTCCGCCGCCGCCCGGGAGGAGAGCCGGGGCGCCCATTCGCGCGTGGATTTCCCGGCCCGGGACGATGACCGCTGGCTCAAGCACACCCTCTATTTCCTGGAAGGCAGCCGGCTGGATTACAAACCGGTGCGCCTGAAACCGCTGACGGTGGAATCCTTTCCACCGGTGGCGCGGAGTTATTGATGCCCGTGCACCTCTCCATCTACCGCTACGACCCGGAGTCCGGCGCCGCCCCGCGCATGCAGGACTATGTGCTGGACATGGCGCCCCAGGGCAGGATGCTGTTGGATGCCATCCTGGCCATCAAGGACCAAGATCCCACCCTCGCCGTGCGGCGTTCCTGCCGCGAGGGCGTGTGCGGTTCCGATGCCATGAACATCAACGGCCGCAATGGCCTGGCCTGCATCACGCCGCTTTCGGGGCTCAGGCAGCCCATCGAGTTGCGGCCGCTGCCGGGGCTTCCCGTGATCCGCGATCTGGTGGTGGATCTCGAGCCCTTCTACCGTCAATACCGGGCCGTCAAGCCCTGGCTCATCAACCACGACCCGGAGCCCGAGATCGAGCGCCTGCAGACCCCGGAGGAGCGCGCCGCGCTGGAAGGGCTGCACGAGTGCATCCTGTGCGCCTGCTGTTCCACCGCCTGTCCCTCCTTCTGGTGGAATCCGGACAAGTTCCTCGGCCCGGCGGCACTGCTCGCGGCCTACCGCTTCCTGGCCGACAGCCGGGACCAGGCCGCCGATGCGCGTCTGGACGCGCTCGAGGATCCCTACCGGCTGTTCCGCTGCCATTCCATCATGAACTGCATCGACGCCTGTCCCAAGGGTCTCAATCCCACCCTGGCCATCGGCCGCATCAAGGCCCTGCTCACCCGGCGCACGATATGAGCGCATGCCTGCCCAGCGGCGACAGAGACCTGGCGCGACTGCGCTGGCGCTGCCGGCGCGGCATGCTGGAGCTGGACCTGGTGCTGCTGGACTTCGTGGAACGGCAGTATCCCCGTCTCACGCCTGCCCAGCGGCAGGCCTTCCACACCCTGCTGGAACTGCAGGACGCGGTGCTGCTGGATTTCCTCGCCGGTGGCCCGGTGCCTGACCCCTGGCAGGATATCGTCGCGCGTCTGCGGCAATGTTGAGTCTCGTCATCCGGCCGGCGCCACGGCTGAGTCTCCTGCTTGCTTTGCTCCATGGGGGCGCGGCGGCATGCGTGGTCATCGTGCCGCTGCCCGGCCTGTTGCAGGTCTCCCTGGTGGTGCTATTGGCTGCCGCCGCCAGCCACGCAGTGTGGCGCCATGGCCTCGGCCGGCATCCCCGTGCCATCCGCAGGCTGGATCTGGACGCCGAAGGCCGGGTGTATCTCATGGATGGCTCGGGCCAGCCCCAGCCGGCCCGGATCCAGGCATCCAGTGTCGTCACACCCTGGCTCACGGTGCTCGATTTCGCCACGGAGACGGGACGGCGCAGCCTGCTCCTCACACCCGAGCGGGTGGACGCCGAAGCCTACCGGCGGCTGCGGGTGTGGCTGCGCTGGGGCTGGCGCCCCGACACGCCCGATTCGGCCGAGGGATCCGCTACCCCGGAAACGCCGCCGCAGCCATGAGCAGGGGCCTCAACCCGCCAGCTGGCGCGGTGACAGCACGGTGTTTTCGGCGCGGGGTAGGGTGAAGGGATAGTCGCGGCTGTAGTGCAGGCCGCGGCTTTCGTGGCGGGCCAGCGCGCAGCGCACGATCAGTTCCGCAGTGAGCACCAGGTTGCGCAGTTCGATGAGATCGTTGCTCACCCGGAAATTGCGGTAGTACTCCACGATTTCCTCGGTGAGCAGGTTGATGCGGTTGAGTGCGCGCCGGAGCCGCTTGTCGGTGCGCACGATGCCCACGTAATCCCACATGAAGCGGCGCAGCTCGTCCCAGTTGTGGGAAATGACGACTTCCTCGTCCGGGTCCGTGACGCGGCTTTCATCCCAGGCGGGCAGGGAAACCTGTCCGGGCCGCGGTTGCAGGAGAATGTCGCGCGCCGCGGCACGGCCCACCACGAGGCACTCCAGGAGGGAATTGCTGGCCAGCCGGTTGGCGCCGTGCAGCCCGGTGCAGGCCACCTCACCCACGGCATAGAGGCCGTCCACGTCGGTGCGTCCATGCACGTCGGTCAGGATGCCACCGCAGCTGTAATGGGCCGCCGGGACCACCGGAATGGGCTCGCGGGTAATGTCGATGCCCAGTTCCAGGCAGCGCCGGTAGATGGTGGGAAAGTGGCTCTTGAGGAAGTCCGCCGGCTTGTGGCTGATGTCCAGATAGACGCAGTCGTAGCCGTGCTTCTTCATCTCGAAGTCGATGGCCCGGGCCACCACGTCGCGCGGCGCGAGTTCCGCCCGGGGGTCGTGCTCCGGCATGAAACGGGAACCATCCGGACGCTTGAGCAGACCCCCTTCGCCCCGCACCGCCTCGGTGATCAGAAAGGATTTGGCGTGGGGATGGTAGAGGCAGGTGGGATGGAACTGGATGAACTCCATGTTGGCCACCCGGCAGCCGGCCCGCCAGCCCATGGCCACGCCATCGCCGGTGGCCACGTCCGGATTGGTGGTGTAGAGATAGACCTTGCCGGCCCCGCCGGTGGCGAGGACGGTGAAATCCGCCGCCAGTGTCCTGACCCGTCCCTGGGTCTTGTCCAGCACGTAGAGGCCGTAACAGCGGTTGTCCCGCCGCCCCAGCTTGGCCCCGGTGACGAGGTCGATGGCAATGTGCTGTTCCAGCAGGGTGAGGTTGGGATGGGAGCGGGCGCGGGCGATCAGGGTGGTCTGCACCGCATGGCCGGTGGCGTCGGCGGCGTGCACGATGCGGCGGTGGCTGTGGCCGCCTTCGCGCGTCAGATGCAGGCCGGTGTCGCTGTCCGGATCGCGGCTGAAGGCCACGCCCTGGTCCATGAGCCAGCGGATCATCTCCGGCCCCTGGCGCAGGATTTCCCGGGTCACCGCCTCGTCGCACAGGCCGGCGCCGGCCACCAGGGTGTCGCGCACGTGCGCCTCGATGGAATCCTCGCCGGAGAGCACGGCGGCGATGCCCCCCTGGGCCCAGTCGCTGGCGCTGTCCAGAAGCCCGCGTTTGCTGATCACCGCCACCCGGCGCACGTCGGCGAGATGCAGGGCCAGGGTGAGCCCCGCCAGCCCGCTGCCCACGATGATCACGTCGTAGTGCTCCACCCGCGACTCCCGCTGTGAAAGCGCGGATCATAGCACCCCGCGCCGGGCGGCGCGTGCCTGCGCAGCCTGGCCTCGCCTGCGGCGCTGAACTAACCGGGCGCGCGCCGGTCTGTGCATGCAGGTTGCACGACTTCGTTCCTCAGTCAGGCAGGGGGCAGGTATACTTTGGGCCAGATAATCGACTTTCCCACTCGGGAAATCATCCTCCAACGACAAGCATTCAGGGACGCCCCCAAGATGGGTGATCGGGAGATCGACCAGGCCCTGGTCGAGCGGGCCCAGGCCGGCGACAAGCATGCCTTCGAGCTTCTGGTCGCCAAATACCAGCGCAAACTCGGCCGTCTGCTGTCGCGCTTCATCCGCGACCCGGCGGAGGTGGAAGACGTGGCCCAGGAAACCTTCATCAAGGCCTACCGCGCGCTGCCGTCCTTCCGCGGCGACAGTGCGTTCTACACTTGGCTGTACCGCATCGCCATCAATACCGCGAAAAACTACCTGGTCTCCCAGGGGCGCCGGGCCCCCACCAGCACCGAGTTCGATGCCGAGGAAGCCGAGGGCTTCGAGGAGGCGGACCTGCTGCGCGACGTGGATACCCCGGAGGCCGCGCTGCTCACCAAGGAAATCGGCGAGACGGTCACCGCCGCCATGGAAGCCCTGCCCGAGGAGCTGCGCACCGCCATTACCCTGCGCGAGATCGATGGCCTGAGCTATGAGGAAATCGCGCAGGCCATGAACTGTCCCATCGGCACCGTGCGTTCGCGCATCTTTCGCGCACGCGAGGCCATTGCCGAGAAACTCCGCCCGCTTCTGGGCACCAGCAAAGACAAGAGGTGGTAACCATGACTTCAGACATTTCCGCCCTGATGGACGGCGAACTGGATCCGGAGGAGACCGCACGCACCCTGGCCAGCCTGGGCCGGGATGGCGAGCTGCGCGCGACGTGGGCGACCTATCATCTGATCGGTGATGCCCTGCGCGCGAGTGGACCGCTCACCCTGGACGTCACGGACAAGGTGGCCCGGCGCCTCGCGGCGGAGCCCACCGTGCTGGCGCCCCGGGCCAGCCGCCCGGTGTGGAAGCCGCGTCTGCCGGCGATGGCGCTGGCCG
>JBBFMG010000011.1:0-18682 GCA_037478575.1 Burkholderiales bacterium
TTCAGCTAACTCTTCCCCTTGCCGGGCGAGTAGAGGACTTTCACCTCCAAGTGGGTGCGCCCTGCCGGGCGCACCATAAAAAATGGCCAACCGGTGGGGTTGGCCAGGGCAGGCATCCGCGCGGGGCACACCGCGCGGGAGAGGAATCAGACGCAGCCGGTGGGCTTGGGCAGGCCGCCGTACTTGGTGATGGGCTTCATGGGGCCCGTCATCCACAGCTTGAACACGTCCTGCTGGTCCCAGCCGATGTATTTGGCGAACTTGCGGATCGGGGGCACCGAGCCGAACTCCTCGTAATACTGGCGGGCCTTCATGATCTGGTCCCACTTCTCGTCAGTGAGCTCCACACCGTCCGCTTCCGCCATGGCACGGCCGATTTCCGGCGTCCATTCGTTCATGTCTTCCAGATAGCCATCGCCATCACGCTTGGGTAGTTCCATGTTCAACCTCTCCAACTTCAAATGAACCAACGACCGAGGGGCGGGAAACCCGCCCGCAATAATCGAGCAAATTGCTCAGCTATTAGACAGTAACCCAGCGAGATAGTCAAGTATTTTCGCGGGCGCGGCCGATGGTCCCGGCAGGATTGTTTTTCCCTGCCGAATCAGGAGGTTGCGCAGACGGCGCGCAGGGGGGCTAGTGGCGGGGCTGGCCGGCTTCGATGCGGCTCACGTAGTCGGCGGCGCGGGCGAGGGCGGCCTGCACCTCCTCGCCGCTCATGTCCTGACGCACCACGTCGCGCAGCTCGTCGGCATCCGCGTCGCCGCCCAGCACCGCGACGCTGAGCCAGGCGTAGGATTCCACTGCGTCCTGCTCCACACCGCGCCCCTCGGCATACACCAGGCCCAGGCCGAACTGGGCGTCCCGGTCGCCCTTCATCGCCTCCTCGCGCAGGGCGTCGGCCAGTTCCGGGTCGTGACGCAGCAGGATCAGGTGACGCAGCAGTTCGGTGCCGCGGCTCATGGTGGATTGCTCCGAAATAAGAGCTTTCAGTATAGACGGCGCATCAGATGGGTTCGACCCCGTAGCGCACCCACAGGTGGTGCTCGGCGCCGGGGGCCAGGGTCACCACGTCGTCGGCTGCGTTGGCGCTCTCCACGCACACCATGCGCAGGTAGCCGTCCGGTCCCAGGTCGCCCATGGCCGCGGCCTTCTCCAGCCACGGGTTCCAGACCACGGTGGAATGGCTGTTCTGCTTGCTGATGCGGATGCGGCGGGCGAACCGCGCATCCTCGATGACGCAGGTGTCCGGCGTGTCGAGGTAGATGCGGTCCACCTCGCGGTCGATGATCACCGGCCCCAGTTGCACCTTGCGCGCGTTAGCGTCCACCTTGTCCAGGTATTCCACCATGTGCAGCCCGTGGATCTTGGCGAAGCGCACATCCCCCACCGCGAAATAGGTATGGAGCGCATCGCCGATGGTGACCGGTGTATTCCCCCGGTTCCAGGTCGCGAGATCCAGGTCCAGCGTGCGGCCGATGACCATTTGCAGCACGAGCTCGGTGTCATGGGGCCACATGCTGCGCGTGGCCTCCGTGGGGATCAGGCGGAACGCAAGCCAGGTGCCCTCGGCCAGGGCCTTCACGCCGATGGGCTCCCAGGGCACGGTGCGGGCGAAGCCGTGTGCCGGGAAGTCTTTCCGGCTGGCATGGGGACCAAACCACGGCCAGCACACGGGCACTCCGCCGCGCACGGACTTGCCGGGGGCGAACTTCGCCTCCGGCGAGGTCCAGATCACGGGCTTCTCGCCTTTGGGCGTCCAGTCGATGAGATGGGCCCCCTGCAGCAGGATGGTGGCGCTGGCGTGCTCGTTGCGCACTTCCACCGCATCCATGCCGCCGGGCCCCGGCTTGAAGCTCACCTGGCCGGCGATCCCGAAACGGCGGTTGAGGGCATCCAGATCCTGGCTCATGTCGTGTTCTCTCCTTTCCCATCAGGTGCGGCAGTCTGCCGCGATTGCGATTCCCCCATGCGCGCCGCCAGATGCTCCCAGGGCAGCGCGCGCAGATTTTGCGCCAGCCGGTGCACCGCGCCGGTGGCCACCAGTTCCCTGCGTGCCGCTTGATCCCCCACCCCCTGCGCGGCAAGCAAAAGCATCAGCGCCTCGCGCTTGGCCGCCTCCTGGGGCGGCAGCACATCCGCCGGGCGGGTGTGGAAGGCATCCTCGCCTTCGCCGCACACGCGGTCGAACACGTTGAACAGCCGGCACGCCATGGGCCGCACGGGATGGACGGCACACGCCTCGTCCACCAGGAAGGGGCAGCCCGGCAGCGTGCGCCAGTTCGCGAGCTGCTCAGCGACCCGCGTGCGCAGGGTGCCCTGCAGCCGCTCCAGCACAAACCAGTACAGGCCCATGAGCTCCAGCGGATAGACCGGAATGTCGGCGTGGGTGCGGCAACAGGCGGCGCACCCCCGCGCGCAGGCCAGACGCCGCCCCTGTGCCTCGGCCTGGGCGATGCCGGCCGCCACGGCCGTGTCGATCACGGCCTGGAGACGTTCCAGGGCGGGCAGCCAGGGTGGGGCGCCGGTCATTGCTTGAGGACGCATTTCTGATAGAGGTCCCGCGCGCGGCCGGCGGGATCGTATTTCCGTTTCAGGGCCTCGTAGGCCGGCCGATTATAAATGCGCCAGAAGGTCTCCGGGTCGTAGTAGGAATCGGAATAGAGGGACTTGATGCCCCCCAGCTCGGCCACCTTCTCCTCGATGAGCCGGTTGTGGTGGCCCGGCGCGAATGGTTCGCGCCGTCGCACCACGTCCCAGAAGCCGAAGTTGACGTAAAGCCGCTCCGGATCCATGGGGAACAGGGTGAAGCGCACGTCCCGGCGCCAGGGCTTCACCGGACAGATCCAGATGGGCAGAATGCCGATGGCACGGTGGAAAAACTCAAGGAACGCCGGCGCGTTTTCGATGGGAATGTCCACGTCCTGGATCACCGACTCCCGGTGCCGGCCCAGCAGGGCATCGAGGCGGTGAGTCAGGCGCCAGCGGCTGTTGAAGCGCATCACCTTCGTATAGAAAACCGAGTTGAGGCGCTTGCGGCCCAAGAGGCGCCGAATCAGGGGATTCTGGGCACCGAGGTTTTTCGAGCACCAGAACCAGTCCGTGTCCCAGCGCCAGATGTAGTCGCGCACGGTGAGATAGTCCTCGCTCCGCGCAAGCAGACTGCGGTAATAGATTTGCTCGAAGGTGTAGTCGCTGGTGTAGGGCGCCGCGTCCACGAAACGGCCGATGCTCATGACATGAGTGTCCGGCGCGAACACCACCCCGTCCAGGAAATCCGCCTCGCCCCGCGCCGCCTGCTCCAGCGCCTGGAAAAAGGTGCGCGCATCGCCATAGCGGTGGTGGGTCACGTGCACGAAGGGCTTGACCGGAACGATCATCGCCGTGAGCTTGAGGGCATAGCCCAGGGTGCCGTAGGAATTGGGAAAGCCGTAGAACAGGTCCCGGTGGTCGTTGTCGGGGGTGGCCTCGACGATGCGGCCGTCCGGCAGCAGGATCTCCAGGGCCTGCAGCGTCTCGTGCACCAGCCCGTAGCGGAAGGAAGTGGCCTCGATGCCCACGCCCGCCGCGGCGCCACCGATGGTGATGGATTTGAGCTGGGGCACCACGGTGGGCATGTGGCCGTGGGGCAGCAGGGCATCCACCAGCTTGACGTAGGGCGTCATGCCCTCCACCTCGACCCGACCGTTGGCCGTATCGATGGCGAGCACCTCGTCGAACTGGCGCACGTCGAGACGCTGGCGGGGCACGTCGCGGCGGTCACGGAACAGGTTGGAGGTGTCCTTGGCGAGGGCCAGGGGCGCCTGGGCCGCGCGCATCTGCTCGAGCAGCTGCTGGATCTTTTCGGCGTGGGTCATGGGTAGAGGAAGGCCCGGCTCATGGGATAGTTCTCGCGCGTGATGTTGCCCTTGCTGAACACGATCTGGAACAGGTGGGTGCGGCTGTTCGGGGAGCGGAACATCTCGGCGCAGGACCACAGATAGGTGCGCCAGGTGCGGCGGAACCGCTCGTCGAAGCGCTTCGGATCCAGGGCGTGGATGGTCTCCCAGCGGGCATCGAAGCGGCTCGCCCACTCTTCCAGGGTGAGGGCATAGTGCCGGCGCAGGTTCTCGATGTCCACCACTTCCAGGCCGCAGGCTTCCATCGCCTGGATGGTTTCGGCCAGACTGGGAATCCAGCCGCCGGGGAAGATGTGCTTGCGGATGTAGAACTCGGTATCGAACACGCCCACGTGGCCGATGAAGTGCAGCAGCCCCAGTCCACCCGGCTTGAGCGCATCGGCATGGGCACGCACCACCTGGAACAGCTGGTCGCGCCCGGCATGTTCCAGCACGCCGATGGAGACCACCTTGTCGTACTGCCCCGGAATCTCCCGGAAGTCCGCCTCGATCACGCGGATCTGGTCGGCCAGACCCCGCCGCCGGATCTCCCCGGCGAGCCATTCCACCTGTTCCGTCGTGGTGTTGATGCCCGTGCCGAGCGCACCGAAATGCTGGTAGGCGTGGAACAGGAACCCGCCGAAGCCGCAGCCGATGTCCACGAACCGCTCGCCCGGCTGCAGGCGGATCTTGCGCGCCACGTGGTCCATCTTGTTGCGCTGGGCCTCCTCCAGGGACTGGGTGCCCTCCTTCCAGTAGGCGCAGGTGTACATCATGGCCGGCACATCCAGCCACTGGCTGTAGAAGGCATGCCCGAGGCCATAGTGGAACCGGGCATTGGCCTTGGCGCGGGCCACGGAGCGGTTGCCGAAACGCCATTCGTGCCAGGCATTGCGCAGGCGGTTGAGGCCGGACGGGGGCGGGGCCATGCCGGCATCCATGCCGATGCGGAAGGCGAGCCTGAACTCGCCCTCCACGTCCACGTCGCCGCAGAAGTAGGATTCCAGCAGGCCCACGTGACGGAACAGGGCGGTGCGCCACAGCGCCCGCCGGTTGCGCAGCACGATGCTCACCTCCGGCTCGCCGGGCGCGTTCTGGAACGCCGTGCCATCCGGAAAACACACCCGGAAGCGCACGCGGGTGCGCTGGCCTGCATCACAGAGGAAACGCCTGACGTCCACCCTCACTGACCCTCGTTCCACAGCCAGGCCGCACCCCGCACGCCACTGGAGTCGCCATGCCGGTTCCGGACCAGGCGCGTGTCCACCCGGTCCGAGAACACATAGGGCTGCCACAGGCGCGGCACGTTGACATAAAGCCGCTCGAGGTTCGACAGGCCGCCGCCCAGCACGATCACGTCGGGGTCCAGCAGGTTGATCACGTGAGCGAGCCCCCGGGCCAGCCGCTCCTCGTATTGCGCCAGCGTGGCCTCGCAGCGGTCATCCCCCGCCGCGGCGCGCGCCGCGATGTCGTGGGCGGCGAGTGCCTCGCCGGTGCGTGCTTCATGCAGGCGCGCAAGGCCCGGTCCCGACAGCCAGGTCTCGAGACAGCCCTGACGTCCACAGTAACACGCCGGTCCCGGCAGCTCGTCGCCACGGGGCCAGGGTAGCGGGTTGTGGCCCCATTCACCGGCGATGGCATTGGGGCCGGTGAGCAGGCGGCCATGCACCACGATGCCGGCACCGGTGCCGGTGCCCAGGATCACCCCGAACACCACCGGTGCCCCCGCCGCCGCGCCGTCGGTGGCCTCGGACAGGGCGAAACAGTTGGCATCGTTTTCGATGCGCACCGGCCGCGCCAGCAGCCGCTCCAGATCTTCCTTCAGCGGCTGACCGTTGAGCCACACCGAATTGGAATTGCGCAGCCGTCCCGTGACCCGCGACAGGGCGCCGGGCGTGCCGATGCCCACGCTGCCCCGCACCCCCAGTGTCGCCTCCGCCCCGTGCACCAAATCCGCGATGGCCGCGAGGGTCGCCCCGTAATCCCCGCGGGGCGTGGGCACCCGGCGGCGCAGGCATACCTGCCCAGCCCCGTCGAGGGCGATGATCTCGATCTTGGTGCCGCCCAGATCGATGCCCAGCCGCATGTCAGCGTCCCGGCGCGGCGGTGAGGGAGCCCTCCTCCGGGTCGATCTCGCACTGCCCCGCCACGCAGGCGAACTCCTTGGCGCCCTTGGTGGTGTCCTCCTTCTCGTACACCACGATGTGGGAGAAATCGATACGCGGCAGGCTGGCCACGCGCCGCTCGTATTCCTCGGCACTGATTTCCTCATAGGGCGCAAGTTCATACACCGTGTCCGAGCGGGGCAGGAAGGACAGCCCCCCGAGAATGTCCCAGTTCTCGTACAGCCAGTCGGCGGTGGCGATCCATTCATCCGGCGCCACCGAGATGGTCACCGAGGGGTTGTGCTCGGTGTAGTGGAGCTTGACCGTTTTCCAGAATTCCAGCTGCTGCAGGGCCGTGAGATCGTTGCGGGTGATGCAGCCTTCCGGCGCCTTCACCGGAAACTCCAGCACGAAGCTGGTGGCCGAGGCTTCCAGCTGCCCCACTTCCGGATGGTAGGGAAACTTCTGCTCCTTGAGCATGGTGAACAGGGGATCGGTGGCGGAAATGCGGATGCGGCGCAGGTAATAGCGCGCATAGCGGGGATGCATGCCGGAGGCGGAATCCACCAGCTGGGACACCGTGCCCGAGGGCTTGACGCAGGTCACCGCGGTGGATGCATTGATGCCGAAACGGGCCGCATATTCCGCATTGGTGGCCACCGCCAGCTCGCGCAGGCGCTCCAGCACCACTGGGTCCCGTGTTGCCGCGCAGTCCCACATGCCCGTGATGGACACCCCCAGAAGCCGCTCCTCCTCGCAGTTCCTGCGCCACTCGTCGGAGATATAGGGAAAATAAGTAAGGGATGCCTGGTAGGTGCCCAGGATGGTGGCCAGCCGCATCTTGCGCGCCAGGGTTTCCGGCGTGTCCTCCGCGCGCGCCACCACCTCGGTCAGGTTGCAGAACTGCTTGGAACGCAGAATGATCTCGCCGCAGGGGTTGGTGCCGCTCTTGGGCCAGTAGGGTTCGAAGGACGGCCAGCGCCGCGCCGGCAGCTGCCTGGGCAGGCCGCCCCGGTTGAACAGGCCGCGCTCGCCGCTGCCGCTTTTGGCCAGGGCCAGCCATTCCTCCAGGAAATCCACCGCGCGCGGGCGAGCCTCATAGACCGCGGAATTGTTGGCCATGGCGCGCTGGGGATTGGTGATGTAGAAATAGCCGCTCTTGGCACTGCGCAGCTCGTCGTCGTCGAAATCCGACAGGGAAATCAGGGCCGAGCGGCGCACGCCGCCCATCTCCACCACCTCGCCGATCTTGCAGATGATGTCGTGCACGTCCAGATTGGACAGACGCTTGCCCTGGTTGGCGAGGATTTTGGCGCGCGCGAACTCGAGCAGAGCCTTGAGGGGCCCGGGGCCGGAACTGCGCCCCCCCATGGTGTGCAGCCGCGCCCCGGCCGGCCGCACCTGGGAAAAATCGAAACGGATGTCCCTGCCCTCGTACCAGGTTCTGAGGCCCAGCTTGAGGGCGTCGCCCCAGCCCTCCTTGCTGTCGGCCACCACATGGGTGGGCAGCATCTCGCCGGTCTGCCGGCGGATGATGGGCAGAAGCTGCACGTTCTGGCTTTCCACGGAGAAACCCACGCCCACGCCGCACATGAGCAGGAACATGATCTCGGCGAAATCCTCCAGCTGGGTGGGCGCAATGAAGGAGCAGTTGTAGGCGGCGGCATTGTTGTTGCGCGCCGCCTTGCCCGCCGACCAGAGCAGCCGCATGGAGGGCATGACCTGCTGGGTGAGGATGGCCTCGCGCAGCTCCGCATATTCCGCCGGCGCAAGCCGGTCGCCGAGTTTTTCCCGCATGAAGGCCATGTAGCGGTCCACGGTCTCGATCCAGGTCTCGCGCCGGCCTTCCTCGTCGATCCAGCGGGAATAGGTGCGGTAGTAGATGAACTCGGAGAGGGGGTTGCGGAAATAGCGCTTGCTCTCCGCCGCCAGCCGGCGCACGTGCTCCGGCACTTCCTTCACCTTCTCGCGGATGCGTGCCCGTTCGTGGCGGTAGAGGATGTAGGCCTTGGCCGTCCGGGGAAAGTCGAGCAGGATCAGGGACTCCTCCACCTGGTCCTGGATTTCCTCCACATGGGGAATGTGGGTCGGCGGGAAACGTTCCGCCAGGGCCCTGAGCACCGCTTCGGCCACCCGTTGCGGGTCGCGCTCCAGGTCACCCTCGCCCGCCGCCTCCATGGCGCGGCGCACGGCATTGACGATGCGCTGGGGATCGAAGGGTACGACGCGGCCGTCACGCTTGCGGGTCTGACTGAAGGGCAGGGATTCCATGAACGATTGCTCCGCGGCAGACACTGCACCTATGCTAGCACGCGCGCCCGCCCTGCCTAAGCCCCGGAAATCGCGCTAGACTTCGCCTGCGGCGCAGGGTCGCGCAGGAGGAAACAATGAATCTCGAAAAAGTCGTGTTCGCGTTCTTCATCGTGCTTGCCCTCACCCTCAACTTCGGCTTTTACGTGGGCGAGATCGACAACCCGGTACATCACAGCATCTATGAACTGTACGCGGCCCTGGTGGTGAACCTCATCGCCACGGTGCTCAAGCTGGGCGACCGCACCCATCTCGGCGCGGTACTGCTGGCCACCAGCCTGGTGGCGGACCTCCAGCTCATTGCCGCGGCGGTGGTCTGGGCCTACGCCGAACACATTCATGCCGGCGGCCTGTCACCGCATCTCATGGCCGCCATCGTCTCCCTCTCGGGCGGCGCGCTGCTGGCCAATTTCACCTCCGTGGTCTTGTTCATCGCCGAAACCCTGGCCATCCGCCGCTGACGCAGGCGCGCCATGCACAATGCCCTGTTCCTGCTGCTGCGCCGTCTGCGCACGCCGCTTACGCTGCTGATCCTGGTCTATGCGGTGGCGGTGGTGGGACTGGTGCTGATCCCGGGGGTGGACGAACAGGGCCGCCCGTGGCGCATGAGTTTCTTCCACGCCTTCTACGTGGTGAGCTATACCGCCACCACCATCGGCTTCGGCGAACTGCCCCATCTGTTCACGGACGCCCAGCGCATGTGGCTCACCGGTACCATCTACGCCTCGGTGGTGGTCTGGCTCTATGCCATCGGCGGATTGCTCGCCACCCTGCAGGACCCCGCCTTTCGCCTGATCCGGGTGGAAAACGCCTTCACCCGTGCCGTGCGCCGTCTGCACGAGCCGTTCTACCTGGTGTGCGGCTATGGCGACACCGGTGCAATGCTGGTGCGCGCCCTCGCAGATTCCGGCATCCAGGCGGTGGTGCTGGACATCGACCCCGAGCGCATCGCCGCCCTGGAGCTGGAAGAGCTGCCCATGGTGGTGCCGGGCCTGCGCGGCGACGCCGCCCAGCCGGCAGTGCTTTTGCGTGCCGGCCTGGAGCATCCCCAGTGCCAGGGTGTGATCGCCCTGACCAACCGGGACGAGGTCAATCTCAAGGTGGCCATCACCGTCAAGCTGCTGCGCCCGCGTCTGGTCACCATCTGCCGCGCCGATACCATGGATGTGGCGGCCAACATGGCCTCCTTCGGCACCGACCACATCATCAATGCCTTCGACACCTTTGCCGGGCGCCTGGCCATGGCCCTGCACTCGCCCGGCATGTATCTGCTCTACGAGTGGATGACGGCAGCCCCGCACGAACCCCTGCGCGAACCCATCTTCCCGCCGGTGGGACGCTGGATCCTGTGCGGCTACGGCCGTTTCGGCAAGGCGGTCCATGCCCGCCTGATACGGGAAGGCGTGGTCGCCACGGTGGTGGAGGCCGATCCCGCACGCACCCAGCCGCCCGCGGGCACCATCGTCGGCCGCGGCACCGAGGCGGACACCCTGGAGCAGGCCGGCATCCGCGAAGCCGTGGGCATCGTGGCGGGCACGGACAACGACGCCAACAACCTCTCCATCATCATGACGGCACGCGAGCTCAATCCGCGCCTGTTCATGGTGGCACGCCAGAACGAAACCCAGAACGACGCCCTGTTCCGCGCCGCCCACCTGGATCTGCTCATGCAGCGCTCCAGCGTCATCGCCCACAAGATCTTCGCCCTGCTTACCACGCCGTTGCTCACCGAATTCCTGGAGCTGGCACGCAAGCAGGGCAACGAGTGGGCCAACCAGCTGGTGGCGCGACTGGGCGGCATCGTCGGCGAGGAGGCACCGGAGACCTGGGGCGTGGCCATCACGCCTCTGGAGGCGCCGGCCATCTATGCCGGACTGACCGCCGGCATCCCGGTGACCGTGGGCGATCTGTGGCGCGATCCGCGCAACCGGGAAGAGCGCCTGCCGGGCATCGCCCTGCTGCTCAAGCGGGGGGAAACGGAAATCCTGCTGCCGGACGACACCATGGCCCTGGCCCAGGGCGACCAGCTGCTCATGGCGGGACGCGTCGAGGCGCGGCGCCAGCTGTCATGGGTCGAGCGCAACCATAACAGCTTCGCCTACGTGGTCACCGGCGTGGAGCGGCCCGCCGGCTATGTGTGGGAGTTGCTGGGGCAGCGCCTGTTCAGGCGCCAGCCGCGCTCACCGTGACGGCATCCCCCGGGCGCACCGCGCGCAGGGCCTTCACATCGCCCTCCGCGTCGGCCCAGACATTGCAGCGCGTGACCAGCCGGATTTCGTCCCCGCGGGAGATGGGCGTGGGGCCGAAGCCGATGGCAATGGCCTGGCCCTGCACCCAGAAGGCGATCTCGCCGGGCTTAAGGATCTGGCGCGCATCCTTTTCCAGGGCGACACTCACCGGCACGGAGAAGTAGACCTCCTCACCCCAGGTCTGGGCGCTCGCGGACAGGGGCAGGGCCGCCCAGATGGCATCGGCGGTGGGCGTGTCACGCAGACGCGCCGTGAGCGTCACATTGCCAGCCTGAATGCATATCCTGCGCATGACCTGCCTCAGACGAAAAAGCCGGGCCCTGCCCGGCTTTCCGCTGTCCACCCGGGATGGCTTTCAGGCCACCGCCTCCGGCTCCTCGGCGAACAAAAGCTTCACCTGCCCCTGCTCGTCCACATCCACCGTCACCTTGCCGCCATTGACCAGCCGGCCGAACAGCAGCTCGTCCGCCAGTGCCTTGCGGATGGTGTCCTGGATCAGGCGCGCCATGGGCCGCGCGCCCATCAGGGGATCGAAGCCGCGTGCCGCGAGATGCTCGCGCAGCGCCTCGGTGAAGGTCGCCTCCACCTTCTTCTCATGCAGCTGCGATTCCAGCTGCATCAGGAACTTGTCCACCACGCGCAGGATGATCTCCTTGGTGAGGGGCTTGAAGGAGATGATGGCATCCAGGCGGTTGCGGAATTCCGGCGAGAACAGGCGCTTGATTTCCGCCATTTCATCACCCGCCTTGGCCGGCTGGGCGAAGCCGATGCCGGACTTGTTGAGCGCCTCGGCCCCCGCGTTGGTGGTCATGATGATCACCACGTTGCGGAAATCCGCCTTGCGCCCGTTGTTGTCGGTGAGCGTGCCGTGGTCCATCACCTGCAGCAGGATGTTGAAGATGTCCGGGTGGGCCTTCTCGATCTCATCCAGCAGCAGCACCGAATAGGGATGCTTGGTGATGGCTTCCGTGAGCAGCCCGCCCTGATCGAAGCCCACATAGCCCGGGGGCGCGCCGATCAGACGGGACACCGCGTGGCGCTCCATGTACTCGGACATGTCGAAGCGGATCAGCTCGATGCCCATGGTGTAGGCGAGCTGGCGCGCCACTTCGGTCTTGCCCACGCCGGTGGGGCCCGAAAACAGGAAACAGCCGATGGGCTTCTGGGGATTGCCCAGGCCGCTGCGCGCCATCTTGATGGCGGAGGCCAGGGCGTCGATGGCCTCGTCCTGGCCGAACACCACGGATTTCAGATCCCGGTCCAGGTTCCTGAGGGCATTGCGGTCGTCGGAGGAGACGTTCTTCGGCGGGATACGCGCGATCTTGGCGACGATCTCCTCGATTTCCCTGGGCGTGATGGTCTTCTTCTGCTTGGACTTGGGCAGAATCCGCTGCGCCGCGCCCGCCTCGTCGATGACGTCGATGGCCTTGTCCGGCAGGTGCCGGTCATTGATGAACTTGGCCGACAACTCCGCGGCCGTGGTGAGCGCCGCGGCAGTGTATTTCACGCCATGATGGCTCTCGAAGCGCGACTTCAGGCCGCGCAGGATTTCCACCGTCTCCGCCACCGAGGGTTCGGGCACGTCGATCTTCTGGAAGCGCCGCGACAGGGCGTGGTCCTTCTCGAAGATGCCCCGATACTCGTTGTAGGTGGTGGCGCCGATGCACTTGAGCTGGCCGGAGCTGAGCGCCGGCTTGAGCAGGTTGGAGGCATCCAGCGTGCCGCCGGAAGCGGCCCCGGCGCCGATCAGGGTATGGATCTCGTCGATGAACAGGATGGCCCGCTGGTTGTCCACCAGATGCTTGAGCACCGCCTTCAGGCGCTCCTCGAAGTCGCCCCGGTACTTGGTGCCCGCCAGCAGGGCCCCCATGTCCAGCGCATAGACCACGGAATTCTTGAGCACGTCCGGCACGTTGCCTTCGACGATGCGCCGGGCGAGCCCCTCGGCGATGGCCGTCTTGCCCACGCCGGCTTCGCCCACCAGCAGCGGGTTGTTCTTGCGCCGGCGGCACAGGGTCTGGATGACCCGCTCCAGCTCCAGCTCGCGGCCGATCAGGGGATCGATCTTGCCCATCAGCGCCTGCGCGTTGAGGTTCTGAGTGAAATTCTCCAGGGCGCCGGAGGGCTGCTGCTCCTGGTCGTGGTCGGGCTCGGCGCTGCCTTCCGCCCCGGATTTGTTGGCCCCGTCCTGAACCTTGCTGATGCCGTGGGAGATATAGTTGACCACGTCGAGCCGGGTCACCCCCTGCTGGTGCAGGAAGTAGACCGCATGGGAATCCTTCTCGCCGAAGATGGCCACCAGCACGTTGGCGCCGGTGACCTCCTTCTTGCCGGAGGACTGCACGTGCAGGATGGCGCGCTGGATCACGCGCTGGAAGCCCAGGGTGGGCTGGGTGTCCACCTCGCCGGTGCCGCCCACCACGGGCGTGTGCTGGTGCACGAAGTCCGTGAGCGCCTTGCGCAGCGCCTCGATGTTGGCACCGCAGGCGCGCAGCACCTGCGCCGCGGAGGGGTTGTCCAGCATGGCCAGCAGCAGATGCTCCACGGTGATGAATTCATGGCGCTTCTGCCGGGCCTCGACAAAAGCCATGTGGAGGGAAACTTCGAGTTCCTGAGAGATCATGTGGCTACCCTGCTGCTTCAGGTTTCTTCCATCACACACTGCAACGGGTGCTGATGCCGCCTTGCGAAGGAGACTACCAGATCGACCTTCGTTGCCGCAATATCCTTGGGAAAGACCCCGCACACGCCGAGCCCTTCCCTGTGGACTTTGAGCATCACCTGCGTGGCCCGTTCCCGGTCCATGTGAAAAAACCGCTGGAGGACCAGGACCACGAAGTCCATGGGTGTGTAATCGTCATTGAGGAGGATGACTTTATAGAGAGGCGGGGGTTTGACCCGGCTCTCTTCCACCTCCCGAACCGGAGTGAGTTGATCGTCCAATGCCATGGTAACCTGCCTCGACAGCGTATTAATTTGGACCCCTGCCGGGCTTTTTTCAAGCCTCGCGAACCCCTGGCCGCAGGGGGGATTAGCGGGACGCATCCAGCCCTGCCGGCAGCCCGGTTTAGCCAGGTTGGGCATGTCCGGCTTCAGCCAAATCGAGCTGGCCGGTCGGCGCCGGGGACTTGACCCCCACGGGCTGCCCCAGGGGCCAGCCGGTTAGGCGCGATGGGGCCCGGCGCCAACCCCTGTCGCGGCGACGCCCCTGCGGTGTTCAGCGCCCGGGCAGCAGGATTTGAGTCATCACCCCTCCCCCACCCGCCCCCGCGGCCGCTCGACCATCCCGGTCCGCTTCTCCAGGATTTTCTCCGCTTTCATCACCCGAAGCGGACATTACAGGCCCATCGTGCGCCTGCAGTCGGTTGGCGCGGGTTTTCTTCGCGGCGCAAGCCCATTATCCTATGGCCGGTGCGGGGCCTCCCGCCCCGCGTGCTGGCGCTCCCTTCCCGATGCAGATACCCGTCGCCGAACTCATCGTGCGCTTCATGGAGCGCCTGGGCATCCGCCGCATCTTCGGTCTGCCGGGCTCCCACATCCTCCCCGTTTACGACGCCCTGCGCGCCTCCGGCATCCGCACCGTGCTGGCCAAGCACGAACAGGCGGCAGCCTTCATGGCCATGGGCCATGCACGCGTCACGGGCGGTATCGGTGCTTGCATCACCACCGCCGGTCCCGGTGCCACCAATCTGGTCACCGCCATCGCCAGCGCCTACGCCGACCGCCTGCCCATTCTCGCCATCACCGGCGAGGCCCCCACCCACATCTTCGGTCGTGGCGGCCTGCAGGAAAGTTCGGGCGAAGGCGGCAGCGTGGATCAGGTGGCCCTGTTCGCCGGCATCACGCGCTACCACCGGCTGGTGGAGCGCACCGACTACCTGGCCAACGTCCTGATCCAGGCCGCCAAGCACCTCCTCGCGGACACGTCCGGACCGGTGGTACTGAGCCTGCCCTTCAACGTCCAGAAGGAGCCGGTCGAGGCCACCGTGCTGGACGAGATCCGCTTCTCCCGCGCCGAGCGGGCCTGCCCCCCTGCCCCCGGGGATGTGCACGCGACCGTGTCCCTGCTCGCCCGGTCGCGCCGGCCCATGATCGTTGCCGGCCACGGTGTCATCCGTGCCGGCGCGAGGGAGACGCTGACGCAGCTGGCGGAGCGGCTCAACATTCCGGTCGCCACCAGCCTCAAGGCCAAGGGTGCGCTGGACGAACGGTCGCCCCTGGCACTGGGCAGCCTGGGCGTGACCTCGGCCGGGCACGCCCTGCGCTATCTCAGGGAGCAGGCAGACCTGGTGCTGATCCTGGGGGCCACCTTCAACGAACGCACCAGCTATGTCTGGGACCGCACCCTGCTCGCAGGCAAGACCCTGATCCAGGTGGACAACGATCCCCTGCAACTGGAAAAGGTGTTCCGCGCCGACCTGGCGGTCCACGCGGATCTCGCGGCCTATCTCGAGGCCCTGGCGCAGGCCACGGAGAACCTGCCGCCCCGTGAGAGGGTGGACATCCCGGGCTTCATCACCACCAGTCAACGGCACCTGGATGCCAGCGGTGAGGCAGTGTTCGATGCCCGCTTCGAGCACGTGCGTGCCTTCTTCGCCTGGCTCGAGCGCAGGTTTCCGGAGGGGCTGGCGCTGTTCGACGACAACATCGTGTTTGCCCAGAGCTTCTACCGGGTGGGTCGCCACGACCGCTTCCATCCCAACACCGGCATTTCCTCGCTCGGGCACGCCATTCCCGCTGCCATTGGCGCCGGCTTTGCCCTGGAACAACCCCTGTTCGCCCTGATCGGCGACGGTGGCTTCCACATGTGCGCCATGGAATTGATGACGGCAGTGCACTACGGCATTCCCCTCAACGTGGTGCTGTTCAGCAACGGCACCATGGGTCTTATCCGCAAGAACCAGCAGCACCTCTATGGGGGACGTTTCATCGACTGTGACTTTCCCAACCCGGATTTCGCTTTGCTGGCCCGGGCCTTTGGCATCCGCCACTGCAGGGTGGAGTGCGCCGACCATCTCACCCGCCTCGACGAACTCGACTGCCGCAGGGGAATCAACCTGATCGAGATCGCCGTGGCACGGGATGCCTATCCCAACTACTCGTCACGACGCTAGCGCCCATGACAGCCCCCCTCACCGCGGCGCTGGCCGCCTGTGTGGCACGCCACGGGGCCCGCATTCCGGCCCTCGCCGACATCGGCCGGTGGCTTGCGCGCCTGGGGCAGGCCAATGTCGCGCAGCTGCTGCCCCTCTACGAAACCGCCCAAACCCTCCTGGAACGGGCCATGTGGTCCAAGCCAAGAGACTTCGACGCTCTGTGTGCCGATTACGAGGCCCTGTTCCGGGAACAGGAGCATTTGATCGCCATTCAAGGCGCAGACCAGCGCCATGATTTCCTCATCGGCATCCCTGTGGCGGACCGTCCGGCCCATCTGCGCACCTGCCTGGAAAGCATCCTGCAGGTCTGCCGGCGCTATGACTACGGCGGCCGGCAGGAGGGCGGCTGGCACCGCATCCAGGTGGTGGTGGGGGAAGACAGTCGCGACGAGGCGCACCGCCAGGCACACCGGGAACTCGTGCAGGCGTACCGCGCCCGGGGTTTGCGTGTGCATCACCTGGATTTTGCCGAGCAGCATGCCCTGCTCCATGCCCTGCCCGTCTCCCTGCGCGGGCGGCTTGAGCGGCTGCTCACGAACCAGCCGCTGGAACGCTTCCACCACAAGGGCCAGGCCGCCAACCGCAACCTTATCTATCTCAAGTTCCGCGAGCTCACCCGCGCGCCTGAGCGAACGCTCTACCATTTGCTGGACAGCGACCAGGCGCTCTACGTGAACCGCCTCACAGCGGAGGGCGGCGAGACGGTGCATGCCCCACCCTATTTCCACCTCTGGGACCGCATCTTCCGCACAACCGACGTGCTGCTGCTGAGTGGCAAGATGGTGGGCGACCCGCCGGTCTCCCCCGCGGTCATGGCGGTCAATTTCGTCGAAGACGTGATCGCGTTCTTCACCCGGCTCGGGGAATACGGCCCCGCCGGCCCGTGCCGCTTCCACGGCAGCCGTGGCGCAGCGGCATCGGAGGCGGCCTATCACGATCTCGCCAGCCTGTTCGGTTTCACGCCGCCGGCGGACGCTTTCGACTATCCCTGCCGGCTTGGCGGCAGCCATGACCACCGTGCCTGCCTGGAGGATTTCGCGCGGCGTCTCAACCGCTTCTTTCATGGCGAACATCTCACCCGCCGCACCTGGTTCCACTACGGCGAGGGTTACCTGGACCTGCGCCCCGCGCGCACCGTCTATCCGGGCAATTACGTGGCCCGTCATGGGGGGCTGCGCTACATCATTCCGTTCGGGCATCTGCGCCTGCGCATGTCCGGCCCCACCGCGGGCCGTCTCATCGCTGCGGAGATCGGCCCCCGCTTCGCCACCTGCAACCTGCCCAACCTCCATCAGCGGGGCAGCGGCCAGGACGACTTCCGACCCGGGGTGGAGGAACGGGGAGGGCGCATCGATCTTTCGGACGAGTTCGAGCGTCAGTTTTTCGGCGACCTCATGCTGTTCTCGGCAGAAGCTTTGGTGAAGGTGGCGGACGTGCGCCAACCCTTCGCACCGGATGTGGTGCGCGCAGTGGTGGCAGAGACGGAAGCGAAACTATTGGCTCTTTATGAAGAAAAACACGCCGCCCTTGGCCGGGCGTGCGCCATGCTTGCCGATCTCGTGTTCGATGAACGGCGCTGGTGGCGGGATGCGTCCGCCCTCGCCGAGGTGCGTCGTTTCCTCGACAATCTGCAACACAACTTTGGCGATACCGCGCCGGGCTGGCTGGCCATCCAGTCGGCCGGGCACCGCGCCCGGCGGCGCGCCCAGATCGTCGATGCCCTGGTCTCCTACCGCGCCGAGCGGGACGCCTGGGACAGCCTTTTTCCTGAGGGCTGAGCCGGTCCCTCAACCGTCCGGCACCACCCATGCGGCATGGCCGAGGAGTGTGCTGCGGCAGGCCTCATAGGCCGAGTGCGCCGCCTGCAGCAGCGCCGGCGGCAGCGCCACGTCGTCGTGGCGGCTTGGCGTGCGCTCGATGCGTCCGCTGCGGATACGGGGTGAGGAGTCCCCCGCCCCCGGCTGGCCGGTGAGGGAAAAGATGCAGTATTCATCGCGCAGGGGGCTGGCAAGCTCCAGCCTCAGGGTGAGCTGGGCCAGCAGGGTCTCCGGAGCGGTCTGCCACAGTTCCGCGTCGAAGTAGCCATAACGTCCGGCATGCTCCCGCGCAAACCGGGCCAGCGAGGCGAGACGCCCCTGGTAGTAGGCCGCCGCCTGCTCCGGTTGGGCAAAGCCCGTCAGCCCAGGCCGCCGGGCGAACAGGCGCACCATGCTGGCCAGCGTGGCCGCCGGGCGGCGCAGGCAGAGAAGCAATCTGAGATCGCGGATGCCCAGCCGTTCCGGCAGCAGACGGTAGTCGTCGTGCAGCAGCTTGTCGAACAGGAAACGGCTTCCGGGCTTGAGCCCGTCCTGGCGGGCAAGGGCCTCGCGCTGGCAGTCGAGGTCAGCCGGGCCCTCGTAGCTGCGGTGCATCTCGTAATAGCCGTTGATCTCCGGGTGCGAACCCAGCACGTGCCCCGCCAGGCTGGTGAAGGCCCGCATGTGGCTGAGCAGGAAGATGCGCCCGTAAGCATCCGGCATGGCAGAATGTTCCCCGAATCCCAGCGTGCAGGAGGCCGGTTTCTGACGCGAGACATCATCCCCGGTCCGGTGGGACATATCGGACGGGACCGCCCGGCCTGATTTCGGAATTGTATGCGTCCCCTGCCACGCCCGGTCCATCTGGAGGTGCCCATGGATCCCGCTCTGGAAGAGGCCCTCGCCGCCGCCCGCAACGGCGACTGGCACCGCGCCCACCACATCGTGCAGGCACGGGACGATGTGCTCGCCTGCTGGCTGCATGCCATCCTGCACAAGATCGAAGGCGACACGGGCAACAGCCGCTACTGGTATGCCCGCGCCGGCCGGCGCTACGAGGACTTCGGTGACCCCGCCCTGGAACTGGATGCGCTGGCGCGAACACTCGCCGGAACCTGAGGCAGTGACCCCGCCCCCGATCCTGACCGCCCTGCGGGCGTCCTGCGCACGCCCGCGCGCGGGCGCGCT
>JBBFMG010000012.1:0-17956 GCA_037478575.1 Burkholderiales bacterium
GAGGTTGGTCACGCGCGCATAGCTGGGAATGGGCAGGGTGGGATGGGCGGCGGTCATGCCGTACATGTCGTAGGGTTCGCCGCTGGAGGTGCGCGCGCCATGGAACTTGCGTCCATACCAGGAAGCGATGCCCTCCGCCACGTAGGGCCGGCCGCTCACGTCCGGCACATAGGTGCGGCCGAACACGATGTAGGGATTGTTGGCGAAACGGTGCAGGGGTTCCGGTTTGGGTTCGGCGTCGGGAATGCGTTCGATGTCGGGGGGCGGGTTGTCGCCGGGACCATCGTCCTGGTAGTAACCGCCGGGCCGCGCCACGGCCGGGGCGGGTTTTTCGGCAGGTCTTATCTCCACCCCG
This sequence comes from Burkholderiales bacterium, assembly GCA_037478575.1. Classification (GTDB taxonomy): domain Bacteria; phylum Pseudomonadota; class Gammaproteobacteria; order Burkholderiales; family Thiobacteraceae; genus Thiobacter. Next base: position 356 of record JBBFMG010000012.1, read on the forward strand.
GAACCGGGGCGCGGCACCGGCCCGGGTGCGCTGGCGCAACCCGCCAGCACCCCGGCCAAGAGGGCCGGGACAGTCCAAGCCGCCGCGGGACGACAACCCCGTCTCATGTCTTCACCAGTCTCCGGTGGGTGGCCACGCTCATCAAAATACCAAAGCCCATCAGCAGCGTCACCATGGCGGTCCCGCCGTAGCTCACCAGCGGCAGGGGCACGCCCACCACCGGCAGGATGCCGGACACCATGCCCATGTTCACCACGGCATAGGTGCCGAAGGTGAGCGTGATGCTGCCTGCCATGAGCCGGCCGAACAGGGAGGGCGCATTGGCGGCGATCAGAAGCCCCCGGGCGAGGATGGCGAGATAGAGCAGCAGCAGCACGAGGATGCCCAGCAGACCGAACTCCTCCCCCAGCACGGCGAAGATGAAATCCGTGTGGCGCTCCGGCAGGAAATCCAGATGGGCCTGGGTGCCGTGCAGCCAACCCTTGCCCACGATGCCGCCGGAGCCCAGGGCGATGGTGGACTGGATGATGTGATAGCCCGCGCCCAGGGGATCCTGGCTGGGATCGAGCAGGGTCAGCACACGCTGGCGCTGGTAGTCGTGGAGCAGGGACCAGACCACCGGCAGCATGGCGGCGCCCACCAGCGAAAGCCCCAGGATCACGCGCCAGCCGATGCCCGCCAGAAACAGCACGTAGAAGCCGGAGGCGGAGATCAAAAGCGCCGTGCCCAGATCCGGCTGTTTGGCGATCAGAGCCACCGGCAGGGCCAGGATCAGGGCTGCCACGGCGAAGTCGCGCAGGCGCAGCATCTTCTCGTGCTTGTCCAGATACCAGGCGAGCATGAGCGGCACCGCAATTTTCATCAACTCCGAAGGCTGGATGCGGGTCACCCCGATGTCCAGCCAGCGACGTGCGCCCTTGCTCACTTCCCCGAACAGGGCCACGGCCACCAGCAGGAGCAGGCCCAGCAGATAGGCGGGCAGGGCGAAGCGCATCAGATGCTGGGGCGGCACGTTGGCCACCGCCCACATGATGGCGAGCGCCAGCACAATGTTTACCGTCTGGGCCAGCACGCGGCCCATGTCCTGGCCGGATGCGCTGTAGAGAACCCCCAGGCCCAGCAGCAGCAGCGTCCCCAGCAGGGCGAACAGCACCCAGTCCACATGGCGTGCCGCCCGGAGCAGCCAGCGTCTAATCATCGCCATTCTCCTGTGCGCCCTCCTCGGTGGCGGCGGCACCCGCCGGACGCTTGCCCAGTAGGTAATAGTCGAACAGGGCCCGGGCGATGGGCGCCGCCGTGGAACCGCCGTGGCCGCCGTTTTCCACCAGAACCGCCACGGCGATCCTGGGGTCCTCCGCCGGGGCGAAGGCGATGAACAGGGCATGGTCCCGGTGGCGTTCCGCCACCCGGCTCTCAATGTATTTCTCGCCCTGCTTTATCCCAATCACCTGGGCCGTGCCGGTCTTGCCCGCCATGGTGTAGGGCGCGCCGGCGCCGGCCCGCGCCGCGGTACCGCCGGGGCGGGTCACGTCCACCATGGCCGCCTTCACCCGTTCCAGGTTCTCCGGGTTCACGGGCAGTTGGGACACCGTCTCCGGTTCCACCGGCGTGACGGCGCCCGTTTTGGCATTCTGGATCGCGCGCACCAGGCGCGGACGCATTTCCCGGCCGCCGTTGGCCAAGGTGGCGGTGGCCACCGCCAGCTGCAGGGGCGTGGCCAGCATGTAGCCCTGACCGATGCCCACGCTCACCGTGTCTCCCACAAACCACTTCTGCCGGAAGCGGCTGGCCGGATCGATGAAGGTGAGGATATAGCGCCGGATGCCGTCGCGCACCCGCTCGATGGTATCCACGGCCAGGCACGCCAGGGGGGCGGTGGTGGCGCCCTTGGGTTTGCGCGGCTTGGGGTGACGGCGCACGGGTTTGACGCGGCCTCGGGCATCGAGCCGGGCAGGCGCATGGCGCATTTTGTCGTGCGCGCGGGAGATGATGCGGCCAATGGTGGAAACCGACGGCAGGGCGATACCCTGCTTGGCACACCAGGGGGCAAGCAAAACGTGGAGCTTTTCTTTGCCCAGGTTAGGGTAGAGCGTGCGCAGCCGTCTAATCTCGGCCACCAGCCGCCCATCGGTCCTGGGCACTCTGCGCCTTTTGGGTGCGCAGGACTTCGCCGCCAGAGCCGCCGGGTTGCCGTCGGCCTCCCGCAGGGCCTGTTTCCACCGATAAAGCGTCCTTCGGGAAACCCCAAAGGCCTCCCGGGTGGCTTGCAAGCCGTGTTTATCCCAAAAGCGCAGGATTCGGAGTCGTTCTTGGGCATCTTTGGGGGTCATCTCCCAAAGATGCCCCAGCTTCGCTATCCGGTAAAACCCCCGAACTCGGTATCCAATGTGCTGAACCCGCATGGCGCTCCTTCCTCCACAAAGGAGTGCCAAAGGTTTCTGAACTTATGCACCCGCGCCAGGCCGGCGCGCGTTTACCCCGGGGGGTGCGAACCCGTATAATATTCTTTTGTTCCGGGACCGAAGAATGCGCATCCTGCAGAAAGCCTTAACCTTCGACGACGTCCTGCTCGTCCCCGCCTATTCCACCGTCCTGCCCAGGGACGTCTCCCTGAAAACGCGCCTGACCCGAGACATCGAGCTCAATCTGCCGCTGGTGTCGGCTGCCATGGACACGGTGACCGAGGCGCGCATGGCCATCGCCATCGCCCAGGAGGGCGGGCTGGGCGTGATCCACAAGAACATGACCATCCAGCAGCAGGCCGCCCAGGTGCTGCAGGTGAAGCGCTTCGAAAGCGGCGTGGTCAAGGACCCGGTCACCATTCCCCAGGACATGCCGGTGCGGGACGTGCTGGAGCTGACGCGCATACACAAGATTTCCGGCCTGCCGGTGGTGGACGGACGCAAGGTGGTGGGCATCGTCACCAACCGTGACCTGCGTTTCGAAACCAATCTGGACCAGCCGGTGAAGGCCATCATGACGCCTAGGGAGCGGCTGGTGACCGTGAAGGAAGGCGCCTCGCGCGAGGAGGCCCTGGCGCTCATGCACAAATACCGCCTGGAGCGGGTGCTGGTGGTCAACGACGACTTCGAGCTCAAGGGGCTCATCACGGTCAAGGACATCCAGAAATCCACGGAGCACCCCAATGCCTGCAAGGACCAGCTGGGACGTCTGCGGGTGGGGGCCGCGGTGGGTGTGGGCGAGGGCACCAACGAGCGCGTCGAGGCCCTGGTGGAAGCCGGGGTGGACGTGATCGTGGTGGACACCGCCCACGGCCACTCCAAGGGTGTGCTGGACCGGGTGAAGTGGGTGAAGAAGCATTTCCCGCAGGTCCAGGTGATCGGCGGCAACATCGCCACCGGCGAGGCGGCGCGGGCACTGGTGGACCATGGTGCCGATGCGGTGAAGGTGGGCATCGGGCCCGGCTCCATCTGCACCACCCGCATCGTGGCTGGCGTGGGAGTGCCCCAGATCACCGCCGTGGCCGACGTGGCCGAAGCCCTCAAGGGCACGGGTGTGCCCCTGATCGCCGACGGCGGCATCCGCTACTCGGGGGACATCGCCAAGGCGCTGGCCGCCGGGGCCGATGCCGTCATGCTGGGTGGACTGCTGGCCGGCACGGACGAGGCACCGGGGGAAATCGAACTGTTCCAGGGCCGGTCCTACAAATCCTATCGGGGCATGGGGTCCCTGGGCGCCATGCAGCAGGGCTCCAGCGACCGCTACTTCCAGGAAGCGGAGGCCAACAAGGACAAGCTCGTGCCCGAGGGCATCGAGGGACGCGTGCCCTACAAGGGCAGCGTGCTCACCGTGATCCATCAGCTCATGGGCGGTTTGCGTTCCAGCATGGGCTATCTCGGCTGCGAGACCATCGCAGCCATGCACGAGCGGGCGGTGTTCGTGGAAATCACCTCCGCCGGGGTGCGCGAATCCCACGTGCACGACGTTCAGATCGTGAAGGAAGCGCCGAACTATCGGGTCGGCTGATTCCTGCCCCATCCGCCACGCAGGCCCGGCGGCGCAGAGCAATCGTTACCGCGGGGACAGGGCGTGCCCGCGTGTCCCTGTGGTGAGAAAAATTGATCCATGGCGCATGACAAAATCCTGATCCTCGACTTCGGCTCCCAGTACACCCAGCTCATCGCGCGCCGGGTGCGGGAAAGCGAAGTCTATTGCGAGCTGCATCCCTACGACGTCTCCGAGCAGTTCATTCGCGACTTCAACCCCAAGGGCATCATTCTCTCGGGCGGGCCGGCTTCGGTTTACGAGGCAGAGACGCCCCGTGCCCCGAACGTCGTGTTTGAGCTCGGTGTGCCCATATTGGGCATCTGCTACGGCATGCAGACCATGGCGGCCCAGCTGGGCGGCAGGGTGGAAAACGCCACCCATCGCGAGTTCGGCTATGCCGAAGTGCGCATGCGTGGCCATTCCGCCCTGCTGCGCGACATCCAGGACCGCTGTGACCCGGACGGCAAGTGCTGGCTCGACGTGTGGATGAGCCACGGCGACAAGGTCACCGAGCTGCCCCCCGGCTTCAAGGTGATCTGCGAAAACGCCGCCACGCCGATTGCCGGCATGGCCGACGAAACCCGCCGCTTCTACGGCCTGCAGTTCCATCCCGAGGTGACCCACACGCTGCAGGGCAAAGCCATCATTGCCCGCTTCGTGCACGACATCTGCGGCTGCGGCTTCGACTGGAACATGCCGGACTACGTGGAGGAAGCCATCGGGCGCATCCGTTCCGAGGTGGGCAGCGAGGAGGTGATTCTGGGCCTGTCCGGCGGGGTGGATTCCTCGGTGGTGGCGGCGCTTTTGCACCGGGCCATCGGCGATCAGCTCACCTGCGTGTTCGTGGACAACGGCCTGCTGCGCCTGAACGAAGCAGAGCAGGTGATGCAGACCTTCGCGCGTAATCTGGGGGTCAGGGTGGTCCACGTGGACGCCTCGGAACGCTTCATGTCCGCGCTCAAAGGAGTCACCGACCCGGAAGAGAAACGCAAGATCATCGGCCGGGAATTCGTCCATGTGTTCCAGGAGGAAGCGGCCAAGCTGCCCAATGCGAAGTGGCTGGCCCAGGGCACCATCTATCCGGATGTGATCGAGTCGGCGAGCGCCAAGACCAAGAAGGCCCACACCATCAAGAGTCATCACAACGTGGGCGGCCTGCCCGAGACCCTGCATCTCAAGCTGCTGGAACCCCTGCGGGAACTGTTCAAGGACGAGGTGCGGGAGCTGGGCATCGCTTTGGGACTGCCCCACGACATGGTCTATCGCCACCCCTTCCCAGGGCCGGGACTGGGGGTGCGCATCCTGGGCGAGGTCAGGCGAGAGTACGCCGACCTGCTGCGGCGCGCCGATGCCATCTTCATCGAGGAACTGCGTGCCAGCGGCTGGTATGAGAAGACTTCCCAGGCATTCGCCGTCTTCCTGCCCGTCAAATCGGTGGGTGTGATGGGCGATGGGCGCACCTACGATTACGTCGTCGCGCTGCGTGCGGTGCAGACCCAGGATTTCATGACCGCCCATTGGGCGGAACTGCCCTATACCCTGCTCGCCAAGGTATCCAACCGCATCATCAACGAAGTGCGCGGCATCAACCGCGTGGTCTACGACGTCACCGGCAAGCCGCCGGGGACGATCGAGTGGGAGTAAAGCACTCGACGTGCGAAGCCCTATCGGCGCAGCCGATGGACGGCGTGCGCCGGACCCCGGCAGTCTGGAGTCTGCCGTGGGCCGCGCGCCGGGTGGGCTGAGTCACAAGCCGTTCCACCCAGGGCTTTCCCATCGTTCGGGTCGTTGCCACGGTGCGCTGTTTGGATCGGCGCGACCGCCGGCCGACTGTCACCGGGGGTCGCCCTGAGTTGCCTGTGTCCCGGATGCACGTTCTGGCAGTGGCGCGTCTCGGGGGCCAGAGCCGGGTACAATCGCGACTGCGTCGCACAATGTCGAAAGCCAGGAATCCGGGATGTTGGCGCAGCGTCTGCGTGCTTTCATGGGGCTGGAAGGCGGCACGGCCCGCCACCGCGAGAAGCTGCTCTCCGCCGCGGGGGCGTTCGTCGGGATCCTGGGCACGGGGTTGGCGAGCCATGCGCTCGTGGGGGATGCCGGCGCGGCGCTGCTGGTGGCGTCCATGGGGGCCTCCGCAGTCCTGCTGTTTGCGGTTCCCCACGGGCCGCTGTCGCAGCCCTGGCCACTGATGGGTGGGCATCTCGTGTCCGCCCTGATCGGGGTGACCTGCGCGCGCTACGTGGCCTCGCCCTGGCTGGCCATGGCGCTCGCGGTGGGGCTTGCCGTGGGGGCCATGTATTACCTGCGCTGCATTCATCCTCCCGGGGGTGCCACAGCGCTGTCGGCGGTGCTGGGGGGACCGGCGGTGCATGCTCTGGGCTACCAGTACGTGCTGACGCCGGTGCTGCTCAATGTCCTGCTGATTTTCCTGATCGCCCTGGTTTTCAACTACTGGTTTCCCTGGCGGCGCTATCCTGCCGCGCTTGCGGCACGGCCGCCTAGCCCCGAGGCGGCCTACCGGCCCATCGAGCACGAGGATTTCGTGTATGCGCTAAGCCAGCTCGATTCCTTCGTGGACGTGAGTGAGGAGGACTTGCTGCGCATTTATGCCATTGCCACCGGGCGGGCCGAGAGCCGCCATCTCGCGCCGGCGGATATCCGTCTCGGGCATGCCTACAGCAATGGCGGACAGGGTGATGGCTGGGAGGTACGCGAGGTCGTGGATGCGAGCCACACCGGTGACCCGGAACGCGACCAGGTGATCTACAAGGTGGTGGCCGGCCCCCGTGCGCGGACGAGTGGGGTGATGACACGCAGCGAGTTTGCGCGCTGGGCACGATACGAGGTGGTGCGGCATGGAAAAGGCTGGCGGCGGGCCGATTGAGCCGCGGGACGAGATCTTCATGCGCGAGGCCCTCGACGAGGCCCGGCGCGCTTGGGAGGCGGACGAGGTGCCGGTGGGCGCCATCGTGGTGCGCGACGGCGTGATCGTCGGGCGGGGCTACAACCGGCCCATCTCCACCCATGACCCCACGGCCCACGCCGAGATCGTGGCCCTGCGTGACGCCGCCCGGCGTCTGGGCAACTACCGGCTCACCGGCTGTGAACTCTACGTGACGCTGGAGCCCTGCGCCATGTGTGCCGGCGCCATCATGCACGCCCGCATCGCGCGGGTGATCTACGGTGCGCGCGATCCAAAGACGGGGGCGCATGGCAGTGTGGTGGATCTGTTCGCGGAACGGCGGCTCAACCACCATACCACGGTGACCGAGGGCGTGCTCGCCACCTCCTGCGGCGAAATGCTGTCCCGTTTCTTTGCCGAGCGTCGCAGAAAGCCCACCGGCGATGAAAATTAAAATCCACCTCGCCACCCAGACCCTCGAACTGCTCGACGAGGCGGGGCAGGTCGTGGCCCGCTATTCCGTCTCCACTGCGGCCAACGGCCCGGGCGAGCTCAGAGGCAGCTTCTGCACCCCGCGCGGCAGGCACATCATACGGGCCAAGATTGGGGCCGGTCAGCCCGAGAACACGGTGTTCGTGCGTCGCCGGCCGACCGGCGAGATCTACACGCCGGAACTCGCGGCGCAGCATCCCGGCCGGGACTGGATCCTGACCCGCATTCTCTGGCTGTCCGGCTGCGAGCCTGGCTTCAACCGTCTGGGCGAGGTGGATACCATGCGTCGCTACATCTACATCCACGGCAGTCCGGACGAAGTGCCCATGGGCGTGCCGGGCTCTCGCGGCTGCATTCGCATGCGCAACCGGGACATCATCGAACTGTTCGATCAGGTGGAGCCCGGCACGCCGGTGGAAATCATTGCCTGAGGTCGGTGTCCGGCGGGACGGAAGGCTGTCTGGGGCGCGTGGCGGGGAGTATAAAGTAAAGACCTGACCCCGCCCTGATATTCTGGGTGTCCTCAAGTTTTGGGGCGGGCGGTCGATAGAGGGCGGTGAACCGAAGCCATCGTCCCGGACGTTCATGACGACCCTCTCCGCCACTCCCGCCGGCGCCATGCCCAGCATTGGCCGCTTCCGCATCCTGCGCCTGCTGGGGCGGGGCAACCAGAGCGAGGTCTATCTTGCCCACGATCCCCATCTCGACCGGCAGGTGGCGATCAAGACGCTGCTGTTCGCCGAGGTGAAGGATCGGGCTGCGCGGATGCAGGACCTGTTGCGTGAGGCGCGCACCGTGAGCCGGCTCAGCCATCCCAACATCATTGCCCTGCATGATGCCGGCGAACATCAGGGCCAGCCCTATCTGGTCTTCGAGTATGTGCAGGGCCGCACGCTGGCCGAGGTGCTGCGCGAGTCGGGGCCCCTTTCGCTGCCGCGCGCGGTGGAGATTGCCGTTCAGGTGCTGGACGCCATCGCCTGCGCCCACGCGCAGGGCATCGTGCATCGGGATCTCAAGCCGTCCAACATTCTGCTCGACGAACAGGGTGTCGCGCGGGTGATGGACTTCGGGATCGCCACCCGGATTGCCGGGGAGGGGGCGCCCGAGGGTGGCCTCGCGGGAACGCCGGCCTATATGGCGCCCGAGTACGTGGCGGGCGGGGTTCACGGCCCCCGTTCCGATGTCTATGGCGTGGGGCTGGTGCTCTACGAGATGCTCACCGGACGTCCCGCGATCCAGGGGGGCAGCGTCCAGGAGCTGTTGGAAAAGGTGACGGCTGCCCGTCTGCCGCCGCCCTCGGCAGAAAATCCGGCAGTGGACGAACGCCTTGACGACATCGTGCTCAAGGCCATCGCGCGCGATCCCGAGACACGCTGGCACGACGCCGCCGCCATGCGCGACGCACTGGAAGGCTGGCTTGCGCCCCGGCCGGCGGCCGAGACCGCTGGCGCCAAACAAAGCACCCTGGAATTCCTGCTGCGGCGCATGCGCCTGAAAAGCGATTTTCCCGCCCTGTCGGAGGCGATCTCCACGATCAACCGCATCGCCGGCTCCGACCAGGACAGCGTGTCCCAGCTTTCCAATGCCATCCTCAAGGACTTCGGTCTCACCAACAAGCTGCTCAAGGTGGTGAACTCGGTGTCTTTCGTGCAGTACGGAGGCGGCAACATCAGCACCGTCTCCCGGGCCGTGGTGATTCTCGGCTTCAATGCCGTGCGCAACCTGGCCATCAGCCTGGTGCTGTTCGAGAATTTGCAGAACAAGGCCCAGGCCGCCCAGCTCAAGGAGGAATTTATCCGCGTGCTGTTCTCGGGGATGCTGGCACGGGAGATGGCCGGCAAGGCAGGGGTGAAGGATGGCGAGGAGGCCTTCATCTGCGCCATGTTCCACAACCTGGGGCGCCTGCTGTGCCTGTTCTACTTTCCCGAGGAAAGCGGGGAAATCCGCCGCCAGGTGGAAACGCGGGGCGTGGACGAGGACACGGCGGCGAGTCAGGTGCTGGGCCTGTCCTTCGAGGAACTGGGTATGGGCATTGCCAAAAGCTGGGGACTGCCGGAAGCCATCACCCAGTCCATGCGCCGGCTGCCGGCAGGCCGGGTGCGCAAGGGCCACACGCCCACCGAACGGCTGCGCATTCTGGCCGGTTTTTCCAATGAACTGGCGCAGGTGATTGCAGACGGCGAGCCTGCCCAGCGCGGCGCCGAGATCGAACGGCTGTCCCAGCGCTTCGGGGAAAGCCTCGCCCTCAATAGCCGGCACCTGGCCGAGGTGGTGACGCGCTCCCTCAAGGAGGTGAGGGAATTCTCCACTGCGGTGAATGCCAATTTCGGTCAGACTGCCTTCGCGCGCCGTGCCGACAAATGGCTCGGTCATCCTTCCGAGCCTGAGAGTGGGGCGCGGGGAAACAGCACAAACGGTCTGGCGGACACGCTGCTTGCCGCGCCGGGACCCGCCGCGGTACATCCGGAGCCTGTCGGGGCGGAGGGTCCCAGTGTGGCGGAATCCCACGCGGCGCTCGTGGCAGGGCTGCAGGAAATCAGCAATTCGCTGGTGAACGAGGATCTCAAGCTGAACGACATCCTGCGCATGATCCTGGAGACCATGTACAGCGCCATGGGATTTCACCACGTGCTGTTCTGCATGTGCGATGTCAAACACAACGTGATGCAGGGCAAGTTCGGCTTCGGTGAAGGCTTTGCCGAACTGGCGGCGCGTTTTCGCTTCCCCCTGGCTTCCGCGCCGGATGTCTTCCACGTGGCGCTGGAAAAAAACGTGGACATCCTCATCACCGACATCGACGATCCGAAGATCACGGCGCGCATCCCGGAGTGGTACCGGCAGGCGGTGCCGGCCAGGACCTTCGTGATCTTCCCCGTGCTGGTCAAAGGCAAGCCGGTGGGGCTCATTTATGCCGACAAGGCCAAAGCCGGTGACATCGTGATTCCGGAGCAACTGCTGAGCACTCTGAAGGCCCTGCGCAATCAGGCCGTGCTTGCCATCCGGCAGAATCTGTGAGGCAGCTATAATCGGACCCTCTCCGCTCCGAAGGGGCCCGCCATGCGTGTTGTGCTCGTGCTTTGTCTGCTGGTCCTGACCGCCTGTGGTCGCGCGGGACCGTCCGTCTATCAGGGCTACGCGGAAGGCGAGTTCGTGCGGGTGGCCGCGCCGTTCTCGGGTGAGCTCAAGCTGCTGGCCGTCGCCCGCGGTGGCAGCGTCGCGCCGGGCGATCCCCTTTTCCGTCTGGAGCAGGAGAGCGAGAAAGCCGCGCGCGTGGAGGCGGAACAGCGGCTCGCCGCGGCCGAAGCGCGTCTTGCCAACCTGCGCAAGGGACGACGCCCCGAGGAGGTGGAGGCACTGACCGCCCAGCGCAGCCAGGTTCAGGCGGCGCTGCGCCTGTCCGAGGCGCGCCTTGCGCGGGAGGAAAAACTCGCCGGCCTGGGCTTCGTCTCGCCCGACCGCGTGGATCAGTTGCGCACCGCGCGCGATGGGGACCGGGCTAGGCTCGCGGAAATCGAGGCCCAGCTACGGCTTGCGCGCCAGGGCGCACGCAGCGACGAGGTTCGCGCCGCCGAGGCGGAAGTGGCGGCGGCGCGCGCCGCATTGGCCCAGGCCCAATGGCGCCTGGACCAGAAATCGGTGCGGGCGCCGGTGGCCGGGCGCGTGCACGACACCTATTACGTGACGGGCGAGTGGGTCAATGCAGGCAGTCCGGTCGTGTCGCTGCTGCCGCCGACCAATCTGAAAGTGCGGTTCTTCGTTCCGGAACCGGTGGTCGGCAGCCTGAGACCGGGGCAGCGGGTGAGCCTCCAGTGCGACGGGTGTGGCAAACCCTTCCCCGGGTCCATCAGCTACATCTCGTCCCAGGCCGAATACACCCCGCCCGTGATCTACAGCAGGGAAAACCGCAGCAAGCTGGTGTTTCTGGTGGAAGCGCGGCCGGATGCCGCGGACGCGGAGAAACTCCATCCCGGCCAGCCGGTGGATGTGGTGTTGCAGTGAGGGCGGAGTGCACGGTGAGCCGGCGGGAGGGCGCGTGACACACACCTCCCTGGCCATCGACGTGCAGGGTCTGTGCAAGCGCTTCGGCGGCAAGCCCGTCGTGTGCGACCTGAGTCTGGCCGTGCGCACCGGCGAAATCTTCGGCTTCCTTGGGCCCAACGGCAGCGGCAAGACCACGTCCATCCGCATGCTGTGCGGCCTGCTCACGCCGGACGCGGGCAGCGGCACCTGTCTTGGTTACGACGTCATCCGGGAGGCGCAGAAAATCAAGCGCGAAGTGGGCTACATGACCCAGCGCTTCTCCCTCTACGAAGACCTCTCCATCCGCGAGAACCTGGACTTCGTCGCCCGCGTCTATGACATGCCGGACCGACGTGCGGCGGTGGAGCGCGCCATCGACGAACTGGGGCTCGGCCACCGCCGCAACCAGCTTGCCGGTCAGCTCTCGGGTGGCTGGAAGCAGCGGCTGGCGCTGGCTGCGTGCACCCTGCACCGCCCGCGCCTGCTGCTTCTGGACGAACCCACGGCCGGTGTGGATCCCAAGGCGCGGCGTGATTTCTGGGATCAGATCCATGCCCTGGCGGCCGGTGGCGTCACGGTGCTGGTGTCCACCCACTACATGGACGAGGCGGAACGCTGCCACCGCATCGCCTATCTTTCCTGGGGCCGCGTCCTGGTGGCCGGCACGCCGGACGAGGTGGTGGCTGGCGCGGGTCTGACCACCTGGATGGTGGAAGGCCCGAATCTGGCGGCCCTGGTGCAGGAACTCAAGCAGCTGCCCGGCGTGGAGCAGGTGGTGCCGTTCGGCACGGCCCTGCACGTGAGCGGCTCCGACGGGGCCCTGCTCGCCGCCAGCCTTGCACCCCTGCGCGAACGGCCGGGCCTGCGCTGGACCCAGACCACGCCGGGGCTGGAAGACGTCTTCGTCAAGCTTTCGGCCAGCCTGGAGGAGGCGCCATGAACGCGACCTTCTCCTGGTCCCGGTTCCTGGCGGTGGTGCTCAAGGAATTCATCCAGATGCGCCGCGACCGGCTGACCTTCGCCATGATGGTGGGCATTCCCCTGATTCAGCTGGTGCTGTTCGGCTTCGCCATCAATACCGATCCCAAGCATCTGCCCACCGCGCTGGTCATCGCCGACCACAGCGAATTCTCTCGCAGCATCCTGGCGGCGCTCGGCAACAGCGGCTATTTCGAACCGGTGCGGGTGGTGGCCAGTGAAGCGGACGCGGACCGTCTGCTGGCGCAGGGCGTGGTGCAGTTCGTGGTACACATTCCCGAACGGTTTGCGCAGCGTCTGGTGCGCGGCGAACGCCCGGCCCTGCTGGTGGAGGCCGATGCCAGCGACCCCGCCGCCACCAGCAATGCCATCGCCGCCCTGGTCACGGTCGGGCAGACGGTGCTGGCACGGGATCTCACCGGGGTGCTGGGCCGGTTGCAGGGCGGCCCGGCACCCTTCGACGTGCGCATCCATCGCCGCTACAACCCCGAGGGCATCACCCAGTACAACATCGTGCCCGGGTTGATGGGCGTCATTCTCACCATGACCATGATCATGATGACAGCCCTGGCCATGACCCGGGAGCGGGAACGGGGCACCATGGAAGCCCTGCTTGCCACGCCGGTGAGTCCCCTGGAAGTGATGATCGGCAAGATCGTGCCCTACATCCTGGTGGGTTACATCCAGATCACGCTCATCCTCGTGGTGGCCCACTTTCTGTTCGGCGTGCCGGTCCAGGGCAGTGTTGCGCTGCTGCTTGCCTGCGCACTGGTGTTCATGCTTGCCAATCTCTCGGTGGGCATGCTGTTTTCCACCATCGCCAGAAATCAGATGCAGGCCATGCAGATGACGTTTTTCTTCTTCCTGCCCTCCATGCTGCTGTCAGGCTTCATGTTCCCCTTCCGCGGCATGCCCCATTGGGCGCAGCACCTGGGCGAGATCCTGCCGCTGACGCACTTCCTGCGCATCGTGCGCGGCATCCTGCTCAAGGGCAATGGCGCCGCCGACGTCGTGCCGCATCTGTGGCCCCTCGCCGCCTTCATGCTGGCGGTGATTTTGCTCGGGCTCAAGCGCTATCGCAGGACGCTGGATTGAGGAGGGGAGTGCCGCGTCATGGCCCGCCGCGGGGGCTGCGGCATAGGGCGGAGGGCCGAGAGAAAGGGCAGATGGCTCCGGCGGTTGGGATCGAACCAACGACCAACGGATTAACAGTCCGCTGCTCTACCGCTGAGCTACGCCGGAAGGTAGAGAACGCGCGGCGGGGCCGCGCAACAAGCCGCGTATAATAGCCACTCGCCCCATTTCGGTCAACACGCGGCGAGCCTTTGATTGCCATCTACGACACCGGCATGAAACGCATCAAAACGCTGGGCCTGATCATCCTTCTGCTGGTGGCGCTTGCCCTGGTGCTGCCTTTCCTGATTCCGGTCAGAAGCTACATCCCGACGCTGCAGAAGCTCGCCGCGGACAGGCTGGGTGAGCCGGTGGTCATCGGCAGTCTGGGTTTCCGCCTGCTGCCGGCGCCGGTGGTGGCGCTGCAGGACCTTCGCATCGGGCCGCAGGAAGAGGTGAGAATCGGTGCGGTGCATGTGCATCCGGACGTGTGGACCCTGACTGCCCCGGTGAAGGTCTTGCGGCGCGTGGAGATCGAAGGCGTGACCGTGGACGCCTATCTGGTGGAACGGCTTGCGCGCTGGACGCAGAAGCCGGCGGGGCCCAGCACGGTGGCGGTGCGGGAAGTCCGGGTGCGTGACGCGCGACTGGCCTTCGGCGATTTCCAGTGGGGCCCGTTGCGGGCGGATGTCTGGCTCGACCTGCAGGGCCCGCGGAAAGTGGAGGTGGGTACGGCGGACGGCAGCCTGCGCATCGACCTGACGCCGCGGGGGGAGCAATACGCCCTGACCCTGGAGGCACGCAACTGGACACTGCCCGTGAAACCGGCGCTGCGTTTCGACGAACTGCGGGGACAGGGCACGCTGGATGCTGCGCGCCTGATCCTGTCGGAACTGGACGGCCGGCTCTACGGTGGCGAGCTGCACGCTGCCAGCAGCGTGGGCTGGAAGGACGGCATCCGCATCGAAGGCGAAGCGCGCACGGCGGGTGTGGAGATCGAGCCCATCGTGCGCCTGTTGAGCCAGTCCGCCGCGGTGAGCGGTCTGCTCTACGGGGGTGGACGCTTCCAGCTGGCGGCGAAGGAGCCGGCGCGCCTGGCCGACAGTCTGCGGGCCACCTTCCGCTTCGAGGTGAAAAAGGGCGTGCTTTACAACTTCGACCTGGCCGGCGCGGTGCGTTCCCTGGCGCGCGAAGGCACCCGGGGTGGACAGACGAGTTTCAACGAGCTGTCGGGCACGGTGCATCTGGTGGGCCGGGCCGTCCAGCTGCGCGACGTCCGGGTGGCCTCTGGTCTGCTCCAGGCCGACGGCAATGTGGACATCGCCGCCAACCGCAGTTTGTCCGGCCGGGTGAATGTGGAAATGAAAGGCACGGCGAGCCTGGTGAGCGTGCCCCTGGAACTGGGCGGCACCCTGCGCGATCCGGTGCTGTTCCCCAATCGCGCAGCCCTGGCGGGCGCGGCAGTGGGGACGGGACTGATGGGACCGGGCCTGGGCACCACGGTGGGGGCCAAGGCCGGCACCATGCTGGAAAAACTGTTCAAGTAAGCCCCGCGCCGGTCTTCCGACCGCGCGCGGTTTGACGCGACACTCAGGCCAGGGCCTGCTGCATCCGGGCCAGCGCCCGTTGCAGATTCTGCAGGGAGGTGGCGAAGGAGAGGCGGATGTAGCCCTCCAGTCCAAAGGCCGAGCCTGGCACCACCGCCACCCCGGCCTTTTCCAGGAGATAGTTGCTGAAGGCAATGTCGGTCGCCTCTGGAATGGCGCCTCTGGCGTGCAGGGTCCGGATGGCTTCCCGCACGTCTGGGAAGGCGTAGAAGGCACCGCCCGCGGGCAGGCAGTGCACGCCCGGGATGCGGTTGAGTGCTTCCACCACGAAGGTGTGACGCTCGCGGAAGGCCGCGACCATGGGGGCGATGCAGGCCTGATCACCGTTCAGCGCCGCTTCCGCCGCCACCTGGGAAATGGAGGTGGGGTTGGACGTGCTCTGGGACTGCACGTTGGTCATGGCCGTGATGATGGGCTCGGGACCCGCCGCATAGCCGATGCGCCAGCCGGTCATGGCGTAGGCCTTGGACACGCCGTTGAGCACCAGGGTGCGGTCGTAGAGTTCCGGGCAGGCGTTGAGGATGTTCACGAAGGGCGCGTCCGAGAGCCGGATGTGCTCGTACATGTCGTCCGTGGCGATGAGCACACCGGGGTGGGCCTTGAGCACTTCGCCCAGTGCCCGCAGTTCCTCCAGGGTGTAGACGGCGCCGCTGGGGTTGCTGGGGCTGTTGATGACCACCAGCCGGGTACGGGGGGTGAGGGCGGCCTGAAGCTGGGCGGGCGTGATCTTGAAGCCCTGTTCGATCCCCGCCGGGACGAACACCGGCTTGCCATCGGCGAGCAGCACGATGTCCGGATAGGACACCCAGTAGGGCGCGGGAATGACCACTTCGTCGCCCGGATCGACCACGGCCTGCACCAGGTTGTAAAAGCTTTGCTTGCCCCCACATGAGACCAGGATCTGGCGCGGCGTGTAGGCCAGGTTGTTGTCGCGCCGGAATTTGGCGACGATGGCCTGCTTGAGCGAGGGCGTGCCGTCCACCGCCGTGTACTTGGTGAACCCCTTGTGGATGGCCTCGATGGCCGCGGCCTTGATGTGGTCCGGCGTATCGAAATCGGGTTCACCCGCGCCGAGACCGATGATGTCCTTGCCCTGGGCCTTGAGGCTGGCCGCCAGCGCGGTCACGGCAAGGGTAGGGGAGGGCTTGATGGCCTGTACGCGTCTGGAGAGTTGCACTTGGGGTTCCACCGGATGCTAGGAGGCTAAGCGGGTCGGACTCGGGCGGCACCCCCGGCACCGGGGGCAAATCGGCCGCGTGCTAGAATCTACCGTTTTGCAAATTGCGCAATTCTACCCTTGATCGTTACCTTCCCCAATAGTCCCTACCAGCTCTACCAGCCCTTCCCGCCGGCGGGGGACCAGCCCACGGCCATCGAGCAGCTGGTGGAGGGCATCCGGGACGGGCTCGCCTTCCAGACCCTGCTGGGCGTGACGGGCTCCGGCAAGACCTACACCATGGCCAACGTGATCGCCCGCCTGGGGCGGCCGGCCATCGTCATGGCGCCCAACAAGACGCTGGCCGCGCAGCTCTATTCCGAGTTCCGGGAATTTTTCCCCCACAACGCGGTGGAGTATTTCGTCTCCTATTACGACTACTACCAGCCCGAGGCCTACGTCCCCGCGCGGGACCTGTTCATTGAGAAGGATTCCTCCATCAACGAACACATCGAACAGATGCGCCTGTCCGCCACCAAGGCCCTGATGGAGCGGCGTGATGCGGTGATCGTGGCGACGGTCTCGGCCATCTACGGCATCGGCGATCCGGTGGACTATCACTCGATGATCCTGCACCTGCGCCAGGGTGAGAAACTCACCCAGCGCGACGCCATCCGGCGCCTGGCCGAGATGCAGTACGAACGCAACGAGACGGAGTTCCGCCGGGGCGTGTACCGCGTTCGGGGCGACGTGATCGACATTTTCCCCGCCGAGCATGCCGAGCTGGCGGTACGGCTGTCCCTGTTCGACGACGAGATCGAAAGCATCTCCCTGTTCGATCCCCTCACCGGGCACATCGTGCAAAAGGTGCCGCGCTTCACCGTCTATCCTTCCAGCCATTACGTCACCCCGCGCGCCACCACCCTGCGCGCCATCGAGGCCATCAAGGAGGAGCTGCGGGAACGCATCGAGTGGTTCCAAAGCCAGGGCAAGCTGGTGGAGGCCCAGCGCATCGCCGAGCGCACGAGGTTCGACCTGGAAATGCTCAACGAGCTGGGCTTCTGCAAGGGCATCGAGAACTATTCCCGGCATCTCTCGGGGCGTCAGCCGGGGGAGCCGCCGCCCACCCTGATCGATTACCTGCCGCGGGATGCCATCATGTTCATCGACGAGTCCCACGTCACCATTCCCCAGATCGGCGGCATGTACCGGGGCGACCGGGCGCGCAAGGAAAACCTGGTGGAATACGGCTTTCGCCTGCCCTCGGCCCTGGACAACCGGCCGCTGCGCTTCGACGAATTCGAGAAGCTCATGCCCCAGACCAT
>JBBFMG010000012.1:17966-18237 GCA_037478575.1 Burkholderiales bacterium
CCGCCACGCCCGGCGACTACGAAGCGCGCCACGCCGCCCAGGTGGTGGAACAGGTGGTGCGCCCCACCGGCCTGGTGGATCCGGAGGTGGAAGTGCGGCCGGCTTCCACCCAGGTGGACGACCTGCTGGCGGAAGTCAGGGCGCGCGCGGCGGCCAACGAACGGGTCCTGGTGACCACCCTCACCAAGCGCATGGCCGAGGACCTCACGGATTACCTGCTGGACCACGGCGTGCGGGTGCGCTACCTGCACTCGGACATCGATACCGTGGA
>JBBFMG010000013.1:0-18139 GCA_037478575.1 Burkholderiales bacterium
GTCCAGCAGGCGTGCCAGGGCATCCGCCACGCCAGGAACGTCCAGGGCGTCGCGCACGAAGCCGGTTTGGCCTTCCTCCAGCACCTCGGCCGCCCCGGACTTGGTGGAGGTCACCACCGGCAGGCCACAGGCCAGGGCCTCCAGCGCCACATTGGGAAAGGGGTCGTAGAGGGTGGGCAGCACCAGGGCATCCGCCGCGTGGTAGCAGGGCAGCACCGCCTCGCGCGGCCCCAGGAAATGGACGCGCGGCGCGCAGCCCAGGCGCCGCGCCAGGCGCTGGTAGCGGGCCTGGTGCCGGTCGCGTCCCACCACCAGGAGGTGCGCCCCCGGGTCGGCCAGACGGGCGAAGGCGGCCAGGGTGGTGGCCAGTCCCTTGCGTTCGTAGCCGGAGCCGAGGAACAGGAACACCGTCGCCTGGGCGGGCAGGCCCAGCTCGCGGCGTGCCGCCATTCGCCGGCCGACATCGGCGGGCTGGAAGCGGTCCAGATCCACCCCGCTGTAGATCACGTGGAGCTTGGCCGGCTCGATGGCGAAATGGGCGAGGATTTCGTCGCGCACCATGCGCGAATTGCAGATCACCGCCTTCAGACGCGGGCTTTCGAACAGGCGGCGCTCCGCCGCCAGCAGGTAGCGGTGGTAGGGGCTTAGCGCCTGCCACAGCCGGTCGGGCCAGCCCCGCAGGCGGGCGCGCTGCGCCAGCCACACCCGGTGCACGCCGTCCCCCGCCCGGTAGAGGTCGCAGCAGGGCAGCCGCTCGTGGGACTGCACCAGGTCGAAGGGATGGTCTTCCAGGGTGCGGCAGACACAGCGGGCAAAGCTCCAGTCCCGCCACAGGCTGCCCAGGTGGAAGGGATCGCAGCGCAGCACGGCTTCCGCCCCTTTCCAATGGCGGGTCACCAGGGTGACTTCCACGCCCTGGGCGCGCAGGGCTTCCAGGGCCCGGGCGACGAAGCGCTCCGCCCCGCCGAAGGGGGTGTAGCGCTGGCGCACGAGGGCGAGCCGCAGGCTCCCGGGTCTGGAAGGGCTAGCCGGCACCGCCAAGGAGCTCCTCTACGGCCTCGAGCACCTGCTCTGGCTGGATCGACAGCAAGCACTCGCTCACTTTTCCGCCGCCGCAGCCATCCTGGCCGCAGGGACGGCAGGGATGGTCCGAGGTCAGGACCCGGCTGGGCACCCCCCACGGCCCCCACTCCCGTTCCCCGCTGGGTCCGAACAGGGCCACGGTGGGTGTGCCCATGGCCGCCGCCAGGTGCATGGGGGCGGAATCCATGCCGATGAAGGCGCGCGCGCGGGCCAGCAGGGCGCCCAGTTCCTTGAGGTCCAGCCTGCCGCCCAGATCCACCACCGGGGCCGCACTCAGGGCCCGCACCCGGGCGAGGAAATCCCGCTCCGTGGCTTCCGGCGCGGCGGTCAGCACCACCCGCCAGCCCCGTGCGGAAAGGCCGTCCACTAGCCGTGCCGCATGGGCCGCCGGCCAGGTCTTGAACCACCAGCGCGACCCCGGATGGAAGACCAGAAAGCCGTTCTGCTGAAGTCCATGGGCCGTGAGTAGGGCATCCACGGCCGCCTCGGCTGCCGGCCCCGGAACGAAAGTAAGCGCCTGCTCATCCGGCTCCGGCCGAATGCCGAGGCGGCGCAGGGCATCCAGGTGCAAGTCCACCGTGTGGCGCCGATTGCCCGCAAGCCACGGGTAGAGGTGGGTAAAGCTTCGCCGCCAGAAACGCCCAGGACGCTGGCGGGCCACCGCGTAGCGGGCGCCGCTCAAGCGGGCAAGCCACGCTCCCCGGGGATGCTCCGTGAGATGGATCACCAGGTCGTAGCGGCGCGCCCGCAGCTTTTTCATGAGGGCCCACTCGGCCGCCAGCCGGGCGGTGGCGGGCAGGGTCTTCCAGTTCTTGTCTATGGTGTGGATCTGGGCGATGGCCGGGTGACCCTCCAGCAGCGGGGCGCAGTCACGATAGACCAGGGCATCGAGCTCCAGATGGGGCCCACGGCGGGCGAGCACGGTGAACACGGGGCTGGTGAGGAGCACATCCCCCAAGTGACGCAGCTTGATCACCAGCACCCGCCGCAGGCGCTCCAGATCGATGGCGTCATCGGGGGCGGGCAGGAAGAACGGGGGGGCAGGTGCGGCCATGGCCGGCACGATAGCAAACTCCCTGCCAAAAGGGGAATTTCGTTGTGGGTAAAGGGGTTGGGGCGGCCAAAAGGAATTTCCCGGCGGCCTGTTTGACACTGCCCTTGCCTCGCGGCATAATCGCGGGTTTCGTTCGGAGGGGTTCCCGAGCGGTCAAAGGGAGCAGACTGTAAATCTGCCGGCACTGCCTTCGAAGGTTCGAATCCTTCCCCCTCCACCAGGTTTCGGCAAGTATTGGGAGCATCGCCTCGACCGTTAAGTCGACCGTCAAGTCGGGCCGAGATACCGCCTTCGCGGGTGTAGCTCAATGGTAGAGCAGAAGCCTTCCAAGCTTAAGACGAGGGTTCGATTCCCTTCACCCGCTCCAATACCCAAGGGGGCCCCGTCCGTTTGGGTATTGGCCGGGCCGGCGCGCGGCATGGGTGAATCGTTGATTCCCCAGGCTCCCCGGGCAGCCCAGGTCTCCTGCCCATGTAGCTCAGTGGTAGAGCACTCCCTTGGTAAGGGAGAGGCCACGTGTTCGATCCACGTCATGGGCACCAGGTATTGAGTCAGTCTCGTCGAGAGGAAAGCGATCATGGCAAAGGAAAAGTTTGAGCGTAAGAAGCCGCATGTGAATGTGGGGACGATTGGCCACGTGGACCATGGCAAGACCACTTTGACGGCGGCGATCACCACGATTTTGGCGAAGAAGTATGGTGGTGAGGCGAAGAAGTATGACGAGATTGACTCGGCGCCGGAGGAGAAGGCGCGGGGTATTACCATCAACACGGCGCACGTCGAATACGAGACCGAGAAGCGGCACTATGCGCATGTGGACTGCCCGGGGCATGCGGACTATGTGAAGAACATGATTACGGGTGCGGCGCAGATGGACGGTGCCATTTTGGTGGTGTCGGCTGCGGACGGTCCGATGCCGCAGACGCGGGAGCATATTTTGCTGGCGCGTCAGGTGGGGGTGCCCTACATCGTGGTGTACCTGAACAAGGCGGACATGGTGGACGATCCTGAGCTTCTGGAGCTGGTGGAGATGGAAGTGCGGGAGCTGTTGTCCAAGTATGACTTTCCTGGGGACGACACGCCGATCATCGTGGGGTCGGCGCTGAAGGCGCTGGAGGGAGACCAGAGCGAGATTGGCGAGCCGTCGATTCTCAAGCTGGCGGATGCGCTGGACAACTACATTCCGGACCCGGTGCGAGCGATTGACCAGCCGTTTTTGATGCCGATTGAGGATGTGTTTTCCATTTCCGGGCGAGGCACGGTGGTGACGGGCCGTGTGGAGCGTGGGGTGGTCAAGGTGGGTGACGAAGTGGAGATTGTGGGCCTGCGTCCGACCCAGAAGACCACGGTGACGGGTGTGGAGATGTTCCGCAAGCTTCTGGACCAGGGGCAGGCTGGGGACAACGTGGGTGTGCTGCTGCGTGGTACCAAGCGGGAGGAAGTGGAGCGTGGGCAGGTGCTGGCCAAGCCGGGCACCATCACGCCGCACACCAAGTTTACGGCGGAGATTTATGTTTTGAGCAAGGAAGAGGGGGGTCGTCACACCCCGTTCTTCAATGGCTACCGTCCGCAGTTTTATTTCCGGACGACGGACGTGACGGGTGCGGTGGAGCTGCCGGCGGGCGTGGAGATGGTGATGCCGGGTGACAACGTGCAGATCACGGTGAGCCTGATCCAGCCGATTGCCATGGAAGAGGGCCTGCGCTTTGCGATCCGCGAAGGCGGCCGCACCGTGGGCGCCGGCGTGGTGTCCAAGATCATTGAATAGAGCGGTGAGGGTGAGGTGAGCGGGGTGAGGCGCAAGCCGCACCTCACACCCCACGCCTGACACTTCACGGGAACTTATGATGCAAAGCCAGAAAATCCGGATTCGACTCAAGGCGTTCGACTATCGTCTCATCGACCAGTCGGCGCTGGAGATCGTGGAAACCGCCAAGCGTACCGGCGCGGTGGTCAAGGGCCCGGTGCCCCTGCCCACGCGCATCGAGCGCTTCGACATTCTGCGTTCTCCCCACGTCAACAAGACCTCGCGCGACCAGTTCGAGATTCGTACGCATCTGCGCCTGATGGACATCATCGACCCCACCGACAAGACCGTGGATGCGCTGATGAAGCTCGACCTGCCCGCCGGCGTGGACGTGGAAATCAAACTGTAAGGATTGCGCAGGCAACGCCGCGCAATGGCAAACGAGCCGGTCAATTGCAACCGGCCTGGTTAAAAGGAAACGAAAATGAGCCTCGGACTTGTCGGTCGCAAGATTGGCATGACCCGTCTGTTCACCGATGATGGTCGCGCCATCCCGGTGACGGTGGTGGACGTGTCCAACAACCGCGTGACCCAGATCAAGACGCCTCAGACGGACGGTTATGCCGCGGTGCAGGTCACCTATGGCAAGCGTCGCCCCACCCGCGTCACCAAGCCCATGGCGGGTCACTTCGCCAAGGCCGGCGTGGAAGCGGGCCATGTAGTGCGCGAATTCCGCGTCAGCGAAGACGAGGTGTCGGCATTCACGCTCGGCAAAGTGATTGGCGCCGATCTGTTCCAGCCCGGCCAGCTGGTCGATGTCACGGGTATCACCAAGGGCAAGGGCTTCGCCGGCACCATCAAGCGCCACAACTTCGGCTCCCAGCGGGCGTCCCACGGCAACTCCCGTTCCCACAACGTGCCGGGTTCCATCGGTATGGCCCAGGATCCGGGCCGCGTGTTTCCGGGCAAGCGCATGTCGGGCCACATGGGTTCGGTGCAGCGCACCGTGCAAAAGCTGGAAATCGTGCGCGTGGACACAGAAAAACAGGTGCTCCTGATCAAGGGGGCGGTGCCCGGCTCCAGGGGCACCGATGTAATCGTGCGTCCCAGCGTCAAGGCAGGTGCTGAGAAGGCAGGTGCGTGATGGAACTGAAACTCATCAATGAACAAGGCGCCCAGGTTGCCAGCGTGCAGGCCTCGGACGCTACTTTCGGGCGGGAGTACAACGAGGCCCTGGTCCATCAGGTGGTGACGTCCTATCTGGCCAACGCGCGCACCGGCACGCGTGCCCAGAAGGACCGCTCCCAGGTGTCCCATACCACCCACAAGCCCTGGCGGCAGAAGGGCACCGGCCGCGCGCGGGCGGGCATGTCTTCCAGCCCTCTGTGGCGTGGCGGCGGCAAGGTGTTCCCCAGCAGCCCTGACGAGAATTTCTCCCACAAGATCAACCGCAAGATGTACCGGGCCAGCATGCGTGCCATCCTGTCGGAACTGGCGCGTCAGGGCCGCCTGGCGGTGGTCGAGGACCTGAAGGTGGAAGCGCCCAAGACCAAGCTTCTGGCGCAGAAGCTCAAGGGCATGGGGTTCGACCGGGTGATGGTGGTCACCGACAGCATGGACGAGAACCTTTATCTCTCCTCGCGCAACCTGGCCAATGTGCTGGTGGTCGAGGCGCAGCATGCGGACCCCTACAACCTGGTGCGTTATCCGAACGTGCTCCTCACCAGGAGTGCGGTCAAGAAATTCGAGGAGCTCCTGGCATGAACCCCGACCGTCTGATGCAAGTGATCCTGGCCCCGGTGATTTCCGAAAAGGGCACCTTCGTGGGCGATCTCAACAACCAGGTTCCGTTCCGGGTGGCCGCGGATGCCACCAAGCCGGAGATCAAGGCCGCCGCGGAGCTTCTGTTCGGTGCCAAGGTGGATTCGGTGCAGGTGGTGAACGTGAAGGGCAAGACCAAGCGTTTCGGCCGCACCATGGGCCGCCGCCGCAACTGGAAGAAGGCGTACGTCTGCTTCGCGCCCGGCCAGGAAATCAATTTCGCCGGCTCCCAGGCGTGAGCGGCGCCGCACAACAGCAGCCAGGAGAATAGAAAGTGCCACTGGTCAAAGTCAAACCCACATCCCCCGGCCGCCGCGCCGTGGTGAAGGTCGTCAACCCAGACCTCTACAAGGGCCGTCCCTTCGAGGAGCTGGTGGAGCCCAAGCCGAAGAAGGCGGGCCGCAACAACAACGGCCACATCACCACCCGGCACCAGGGAGGCGGCCACAAGCACCATTACCGGATCATCGACTTCAGGCGCAACAAGGATGGCATCCCGGCCAAGGTGGAGCGCCTGGAGTACGATCCCAACCGCAGCGCCCACATCGCCCTGCTTTGCTACCGTGATGGCGAGCGCCGCTACATCATCGCCCCCAAGGGCGTGACGGTGGGCATGGAGCTCTTGAGCGGCTCCGAGGCGCCCATCAAGCCGGGTAATGCCCTGCCGCTGCGCAACATCCCGGTGGGCACCACCATCCACTGCGTGGAAATGCAGCCGGGCAAGGGCGCTCAGCTGGCCCGCGCCGCGGGCGCGGCGGCGCAGCTTCTGGCGCGGGAAGGCAGCTACGCCCAGATCCGCCTGCGTTCCGGCGAGATCCGCAAGGTGCACGTGGACTGCAAGGCGACCATCGGCGAGGTGGGTAACGCCGAGCACAACCTGCGCTCCATTGGCAAGGCCGGTGCCAACCGCTGGCGCGGCATCCGGCCCACGGTGCGCGGCGTGGCGATGAACCCCATCGACCATCCCCACGGCGGTGGCGAGGGCAAGACCGCTGCTGCCCAGCCGCCGGTCAGCCCATGGGGTGTGCAGACCAAGGGCTATCGCACGCGGCGCAACAAACGCACCAGCAACATGATCGTGCGTCGTCGTTACCAGAAATAACCGAGGTTTCAGAATATGGCTCGTTCCATCAAGAAAGGCCCGTTCGCCGATGCCCACCTGTTGAAGAAGGTGGAAGCGGCCAATGCCACCCGCGACAAGAAGCCGATCAAGACCTGGTCGCGCCGGTCCACGATCCTGCCGGATTTCGTCGGACTGACCATCGCGGTGCACAACGGCCGCCAGCACGTGCCGGTGTTCATCACGGAAAACATGGTGGGGCACAAGCTCGGCGAGTTCGCGCTGACCCGGACCTTCAAGGGGCACGCTGCGGACAAGAAAGCCGGCAAGAAGTGATTAGGAGAGCATCATGAGAGTGACCGCTGTTATGCGTGGCCAGCGCCTGTCCCCCCAGAAGGGGCGGCTGGTGGCCGACCTGGTGCGCGGCAAGCCGGTGGAGCAGGCGCTGAACATTCTGACGTTCTGCCCCAAGAAGGGTGCCAAGCTGATCAAGAAGGCGCTGGAATCCGCCATCGCCAATGCCGAGCACAACGAGGGCGCCGACATCGACGAGCTGAAGGTGACCAGCATCTGCGTGGACAAGGGGCCGGTGCTCAAGCGTTTCGCGGCTGCGGCCAAGGGCCGGGGGGTGCGCATCACCAAGCCCACCTGCCACATCACCGTCACCGTCGGTGACAAGTAAAAGGGACGAACATGGGACAAAAGATCAATCCGATTGGCTTCCGCCTCGCCGTCCAGAAAAACTGGGCGTCCAAGTGGTATGCCAATAGCCGCAACTTCCCGGCCATGCTCAACGAGGACATCAAGGTGCGCGAGTTCCTGAAGAAGAAGCTTGCCCATGCCATGGTGTCCAAAATCGTCATCGAACGCCCGGCCCGCAATGCCCGCATCACCATCCACAGTGCCCGGCCCGGGGTGGTGATTGGAAAGAAGGGTGAGGACATCGAAAACCTGCGCGTCACCCTGCAGAAGATGATGGGCGTGCCGGTGCACGTCAACATCGAGGAAGTGCGCAAGCCCGAGCTGGATGCCCAGATCATCGCCGACAGCATTGCCCAGCAGCTGGAGAAGCGCGTGATGTTCCGCCGCGCCATGAAGCGCGCCATGCAGAACGCCATGCGTCTCGGTGCCCAGGGTATCAAGATCATGAGCTCGGGCCGTCTCAACGGTATCGAGATCGCCCGCACCGAGTGGTACCGGGAAGGCCGTGTGCCGCTGCACACGCTGCGCGCCGACATCGACTACGGCTTCGGTGAGGCCAAGACCACCTACGGGGTGATCGGCATCAAGGTCTGGGTATTCAAGGGTGAAAACGTGGGGCGCAACGAGGTGGCCGCGCCGGCCGAGCCGGCGCCCGAGCGCAAAGCGCGCAAAGCAGGAGTGAAACATGCTGCAGCCAGCTAGAAGGAAATACCGCAAGGAGCAGAAGGGTCGCAACAAGGGCGTGGCCACGCGCGGCAACAAGGTGAGCTTCGGTGACTTCGGTCTCAAGGCCATCGGTCGCGGCCGCCTGACCGCGCGCCAAATCGAGGCGGCGCGCCGCGCCATGACCCGTCACATCAAGCGTGGCGGCCGCATCTGGATCCGCATCTTCCCGGACAAGCCCATCTCCCAGAAGCCGGCGGAGGTGCGCATGGGTAATGGCAAGGGCAACCCCGAGTACTGGGTGGCCGAGATCCAGCCGGGCAAGGTGCTCTACGAGATGGACGGCGTGAACGAGGAACTGGCGCGCGAGGCGTTCCGCCTGGCCGCCGCCAAACTGCCCATCGCCACCACCTTCGTCACCCGGCAGGTGGGTGCCTGACCAGGCTGAAAGGTGAAACATGAAAGCAAGTGAACTGAGAAAGAAATCCGTGGACGAGCTCAAGGCCGAGCTGTCTTCCCTGCTCAAGGCCCAGTTCGGCCTGCGCATGCAGATCGCGACCCAGCAGTCCACCAAGACCGACCAGCTGAGGAAGGTTCGCCGCGACATCGCCCGCGTGCGCACCCTGCTCACGGAAAAAGCGAGGCAAGCATGACTGACGCGCCCAAGAACCGCCGTACCCTGACCGGTCGCGTGGTGAGCGACAAGATGGACAAGACCGTGACCGTTCTGGTGGAGCGCCAGGTGAAGCACCCCATGTA
Source organism: Burkholderiales bacterium (assembly GCA_037478575.1). GTDB lineage: Bacteria > Pseudomonadota > Gammaproteobacteria > Burkholderiales > Thiobacteraceae > Thiobacter. The sequence continues at coordinate 8,890 of JBBFMG010000013.1, forward strand.
CGGCAAGGTCGTGCGTCGCTCCAAGAAGTACCACGCCCACGACGAGAACAACGAATTCCACGTGGGGGACTTGGTGGAAATCCAGGAGACCGCGCCCATCGCCAAGACCAAGGCCTGGCGCGTGACGCGGCTGATCGAAAAAGGGCGGGTGATTTGAGTCCTTGCGCGGCCCTGGTGGCCGCGCTATAATTCCGCCCTTTCGCTGGCGCGCCTCGGCCGTTCCCGCCATGACGCGGGCCGCAACGGGGCCGGAGGCGGGCCACCCAAAACTGACCGTCGGCAGGTTGTGCCGCCGGGGGCCTCCTCCAGGTCCCTCGCGGCGGCACGAGACGGATTAAGTTGGAGAACAAATCATGATTCAAACCGAGTCCATGCTGGACGTCGCGGACAACACCGGTGCGCGCACCGTGATGTGCATCAAGGTGTTGGGCGGCTCCAAGCGCCGTTACGCCAATATCGGCGACATCATCAAGGTCAGTGTCAAGGATGCCGCGCCCCGCGGGCGCGTCAAGAAAGGCGAGATCTACAACGCCGTGGTGGTGCGCACCGCCAAGGGCGTGCGCCGTCCCGACGGTTCGCTGATCAAGTTCGACGGCAACGCGGCCGTGCTGCTCAACAATAAGCTGGAGCCCATCGGCACGCGCATTTTCGGCCCCGTCACACGCGAGCTCAGGACCGAGCGCTTCATGAAGATCGTCTCGCTCGCGCCGGAAGTGCTGTAAGGAGCAAACATGCGCAAGATCAGGAAAGGGGACGACGTGGTCGTCCTCACGGGCAAGGACAAGGGGCGGCGCGGCATCGTGCTGCGCGTGGTGGATGACGAGCGCGTGGTGGTGGAAGGCGTGAACCGGGTGAAGAAGCACCAGAAACCCAACCCCCTGCGCGGCCTCGCCGGCGGCATCGTGGAAAAGGAAATGCCGATCCATATTTCCAACGTGGCGCTGTTCAATCCCGCGACCCAGAAGCCCGACCGGGTGGGGTTCCGCGTGCTGGAGGACGGGCGCAAGGTCCGTTACTTCAAGTCCAACGGCGAAGTGGTCGACGCATAAGGAAAAGCCATGGCTCGCTTGCAAGAGTTTTACAGGGAACAGGTCGTGCCCCGGCTCATGAAGGAGTTCGGGTACAAGTCCGTGATGGAAGTGCCGCGCATCGAGAAGATCACCCTCAACATGGGTGTGGGCGAGGCCGTGGGCGACAAGAAGGTGCTGGAGCATGCGGTCGGCGACCTGGCGAAGATCGCCGGCCAGAAGCCCGTGATCACCAAGGCGCGCAAGTCCATCGCCGCCTTCAAGATTCGCCAGGGCTATCCCATCGGCTGCATGGTGACCCTGCGCAAGGCGCGCATGTACGAATTCCTGGATCGCCTGATCAACATTGCCATTCCGCGCATCCGTGACTTCCGCGGCATCTCCGCGCGCTCCTTCGATGGGCGCGGCAATTTCAACATGGGCGTGAAAGAGCAGATCATCTTTCCGGAAATCGAGTACGACAAGATCGACGCGCTGCGTGGCCTGAACATCACCATCACCACCACCGCCAAGACCGACAAGGAAGGCCGCGCCCTGCTGGCGGCCTTCAGCTTCCCGTTCAAGAACTGAGGTTGCTATGGCCAAGTTAGCACTCAAGAACCGCGAACAGAAGCGCCGCAAGCTGGTGGCCAAATACGCCGCCAAGCGTGCCCAGCTGCTCGCCATCATCAACAACGCCAAGGCCTCCGACGAGGAGCGCTACGAGGCGCGTATGAAGCTGCAGCAGCTGCCGCGCAATGCCAGCCCGGTGCGTCTGCGCAACCGTTGTGCGCTGACCGGTCGTCCGCGCGGCTACTTCCGCAAGTTCGGCCTGTCCCGCAACAAGGTGCGCGAGTTCGCCATGGCCGGGCAGATCCCGGGCATCGTCAAGGCCAGCTGGTGAGGGGTTGAAGCATGAGCATGAGTGATCCCATTTCCGACATGCTGACCCGCATCCGCAACGCGCAGCGTGCGGAGAAGGCCAGCGTCTCCGTGCCCTCGTCCAAGCTCAAGGTGGCCATTGCCAAGGTGCTCAAGGACGAAGGCTACATCCAGGATTTCCTGGTCCGCGACAACGACGGCAAGCCGCAGCTCGACATCAGCCTGAAGTATTACGCGGGCCGTCCCGTGATCGAGCGCATCGAGCGTGTCTCGCGTCCCGGCCTGCGCATCTACCGCGGTGTCAAAGATCTGCCCAAGGTCATGAACGGTCTGGGCATCAGCATCGTCTCCACGCCCAAGGGCGTGATGACCGACCGTCAGGCCCGTGCGGCCGGCGTGGGCGGTGAAGTCCTGTGCATCGTGGCGTAACGGGGAACGGACATGTCTCGCGTCGCTAAGAATCCGATTCAGGTGCCGGCCGGGGTGGAAGTGACCCTGGGCACGGAGGAAATCGTCGTCAAAGGGCCCCTGGGTACCCTCAAGCAGCGGCAGCATCCTGCGGTCAGGGTGGTGCGCGAGGGTGACGTGCTGAAGGTGGAACAGGTGGCGGAGGGTCATGCGGCCCACGCCATGTCCGGTACCATGCGCGCCCTGCTGGCGAACATGGTGCAGGGGGTGAGCAAAGGCTTTGAGCGCAAGCTGACCCTCGTGGGAGTGGGCTATCGCGCCCAGGCCAAGGGCGACGTGCTCAGCCTGGCGCTGGGCTTTTCCCATCCGGTGGAACACAAGATGCCAGCCGGCGTCAAGGTGGAAACCCCCAGCCAGACCGAAATCGTCCTCAAGGGGGCGGACAAACAGGTGGTCGGCCAGGTCGCCGCGGAGATCCGCGCCTACCGTCCGCCCGAGCCATACAAGGGCAAGGGCGTGCGCTATGCGGACGAAGTGGTGGTCCTGAAAGAGACCAAGAAGAAGTAAGAGGCATACGTCATGGACAAAAAACAGGCTCGTCTGCGTCGCGCACGCAAAACCCGTGCCAAAATCGCCGAGCTCAAGGCGGTGCGGCTGGCGGTGCATCGCACCAACTGTCACATCTATGCGCAGCTCATCGACCCCAGTGGCAGCCGGGTGCTGGCGGCGGCCTCCTCGCTGGACAAAAGCCTGCGCGGCGAGCTGCGCAACGGCGGCAACATTGCCGCGGCCGCCCGCGTCGGCAGGCTGATTGCGGAAAAGGCCAAGAGTCTCGGCATCGAGAAGGTGGCGTTCGACCGCTCCGGGTTCCGCTATCACGGGCGGGTCAAGGCCCTGGCCGAAGCGGCCCGCGAAGGCGGCCTGCAGTTCTAATCGAGGTTGAACATGGCAAAAGTGGAAACGGAAGAGCGCGGCGACGGCCTGCGGGAAAAGATGATCTCGGTGAACCGCGTCACCAAGGTGGTGAAGGGCGGTCGCATTCTGGGCTTTGCGGCCTTGACGGTGGTCGGTGACGGCGATGGCGGCATCGGCATGGGCAAGGGCAAGGCCAAAGAAGTGCCGGTGGCGGTGCAAAAGGCCATGGAGGAAGCCCGCCGCAACATGGTCAAGATTCCCCTCAAGAATGGCACCCTCCAGCACGCCGTGATCGGTCATCACGGGGCCTCCAAGGTGATCATGCAGCCCGCTTCGGAGGGCACCGGCATCATCGCCGGCGGCGCCATGCGGGCGGTGTTCGAGGTGATGGGCGTGACCGACGTGATGTGCAAGTGCATCGGCTCCACCAATCCCTATAACGTGGTGCGTGCCACCCTGGACGGCCTGCTCAAGCAGTCCACGCCCTCGGACGTGGCGGCCAAGCGCGGCAAGCGCGTGGAAGAGATTCTGGGATAAACCATGGCGACTTCTGGCAAGAAAATCAAAGTCACGCTGGTGAAAAGCACGATCGGCACCATCAAGTCCCATCGTGAATGCGTGCGCGGTCTGGGTCTGCGCCGCCTCAATCACACGGTGGAGCTCGAGGACACGCCGGCCGTGCGCGGCATGATCAACAAGGTGTCCTATCTGGTGAAGTGCGAGGGCTGAACATGCGACTGAACACCATCAAACCCGCCGCCGGCGCCACCCATGCCCGCAAGCGCGTGGGGCGGGGCATTGGCAGCGGTCTGGGCAAGACCTGCGGCCGCGGGCACAAGGGTCAGAAGTCGCGCGCCGGCGGGTTCCACAAGGTGGGCTTCGAGGGTGGCCAGATGCCCCTGCAGCGCCGCCTGCCCAAGCGCGGTTTCGTTTCCCCCCGCAAGGGCGAGGTCGCCGAGGTGATGCTGTATGCGCTCAAGCAACTGCCGGGTGACACGGTGGACCTGCTCACGCTGAAGCAGGCGGGCCTGGTGCCGGCGCGTGCCTTGGGGGCCAAGATTGTGCTGTCGGGCAGCATCGACCGCGCCCTCACCGTGCAGGGCGTGGGTGTGACCAAAGGTGCGCGCGCCGCCATCGAGGCGGCGGGCGGCAAGATCGTCGAGTAGGAGCGCCCTTGGCCCTCGCCAGTGGTGTGGCCGGCGCCCTCGCGGGCGCCAAGCTGGGCGACCTGAAGCGGCGCCTGCTGTTCCTGCTGGGCGCCCTGGTGGTGTTCCGCATCGGCACCCACATCCCGGTGCCGGGCATCGATCCGGAGCAGCTCAAGGCTCTGTTCGAAGGACAGCAAAGCGGCATCCTGGGCATGTTCAACATGTTTTCCGGGGGTGCGCTTTCGCGCTTCTCGGTGCTGGCCCTGGGCATCATGCCCTACATTTCGGCGTCCATCATCATGCAGCTGCTGACCGTGGTGTCGCCGCAGCTGGAGGCGCTCAAGAAGGAAGGCGAGGCGGGCCGCCGCAAGATCACCCAATACACGCGCTACGGCACCGTCGCGCTGGCGTTCTTCCAGTCGCTGGGCATCGCCATTGCGCTGGAGTCGCAACAGGGGCTGGTGCTGGAGCCGGGCTTCATGTTCCGCATCACCACGGTGATCACCCTCACAGCAGGCACCATGTTCCTGATGTGGCTGGGGGAACAGATCACGGAACGGGGCATTGGCAACGGTATCTCGCTGATCATCTTCGCGGGCATCGTGGCGGGACTGCCACGCGCCATTGGCGGCACCCTGGATCTGGTGCGCACGGGGGCTTTCTCCATTCCCCTGGCGCTGTCTATCTTCGCGGGCGTGGTGCTGGTCACCTACCTGGTGGTGTTCGTGGAGCGCGGGCAGCGCAAGATCACGGTGAACTACGCCAAACGCCAGGTGGGCAACCGCATCTATGCCGGGCAGAGCACCCATCTGCCGCTGAAGCTGAACATGTCGGGGGTGATCCCGCCGATCTTCGCCTCCAGCATCATCCTGTTTCCGGCCACCCTGGCGGGCTGGTTCGGGCAGAGCGACAAGCTGACCTGGCTCAAGGACATCGCCGGCATGCTGTCGCCGGGGCAGCCGCTGTACGTGATGCTGTACGCGGCGGCGATCGTCTTCTTCTGTTTCTTCTACACGGCCCTGGTGTTCAACCCTAAGGAGACCGCGGAGAACCTGAAGAAGAGCGGAGCCTTCCTGCCGGGCATCCGGCCGGGTGAGCAGACCGCGCGTTACATCGAGAAGATCACCATGCGTCTGACGCTGGTCGGCGCCCTCTATGTGACCTTGGTCTGTCTGCTGCCCGAGTTTCTGATTCTGAAGTACAACGTGCCGTTTTATTTCGGTGGCACGTCGCTTCTGATCATCGTGGTGGTGACCATGGATTTCATGGCCCAGGTGCAGGCCTACATGCTGAGCCACCAGTATGAAAGCCTGCTCAAGAAGGCCAATTTCAAGGGTGGTTTGGTGCGCTAGGCGGCAACGGCGGTTGTATGGCCAAGGAAGACACGATCGAGATGCAGGGTGAGGTGCTGGAAAACCTCCCCAACGCGACGTTCCGGGTCAAGCTGGAAAACGGCCACGTGATTCTGGGCTATATCTCGGGCAAGATGCGCATGCATTACATCCGCATCCTGCCCGGGGACAAGGTGACGGTGGAGCTCACCCCCTATGACCTCACCCGGGGCCGCATCATCTACCGCGCCAAGTGAGTGATCGTGCCGGGCCGCGGGTGCGACCGGCGGGGAATCAATCGGGAGAACGAACATGCGAGTGCAAGCATCGGTCAAGAAAATCTGCCGCAAGTGCAAGATCGTGCGGCGCAAGGGTGTGGTGCGGGTGATCTGCGCCGATCCCCGCCACAAGCAGCGCCAGGGCTGAAGCGGCCTGGCTTGATAGGCGCCCGCTTTATTGTTAACATTGTCAGTTTTCGGTTTGCGGAAAGCTTTCTGCAAGGAGTAACGGAATGGCCCGTATCGCCGGGGTGAACATCCCCAACCACCAGCATGCCGTGATCGCGCTGACCGCGATCTACGGCATCGGCCGCTCGCGCGCGCGCAAGATCTGTGAGGCGGCGGGCGTCAACCCCACCACCAAGATCAAGGATCTCAACGACAGCGAGCTGGATCGTCTGCGCGACGAGGTGGGTAAGTACACGGTGGAAGGCGATCTGCGCCGCGAAGTGACCATGAACATCAAGCGCCTGATGGACCTGGGCTGCTACCGCGGCCAGCGTCACCGGCGCGGCCTGCCGGTGCGCGGCCAGCGTACCCGCACCAACGCGCGCACCCGCAAGGGTCCGCGCAAGGCCATCCGTGCCAGCAAATAAAGCCTGCCGCAGCCAGCACTAAAGGACGAATTCACCTATGGCAACCAAGACCACCACCCGGGTGCGCAAGAAGGTCAAGAAAAACGTGGCCGAGGGCATCGCCCACATCCACGCCTCCTTCAACAACACCATCGTCACCATCACCGACCGCCAGGGCAACGCCCTGGCCTGGGCCACTGCCGGCGGCGTCGGCTTCAAAGGCTCGCGCAAGAGCACGCCCTTTGCCGCGCAGGTCGCGGCCGAGGCGGCCGGCAAGGCGGCCCAGGAATATGGCGTGAAGAATCTGGAGGTGCGTATCAAGGGGCCGGGGCCCGGGCGCGAATCCGCCGTGCGTGCCCTCAATGCCGTGGGTTTCAAGATCACCCAGATCGCGGATGTGACGCCGGTGCCGCACAACGGCTGCCGCCCCCCGAAGAAGCGCCGCATCTAAGCTAGGAGAACGACCGTGGCCCGCAATACCGATCCCAAGTGCCGCCAGTGCCGCCGCGAGGGCGAGAAGCTGTTCCTCAAGGGCGAGAAGTGCTACACGGACAAGTGCGCCATCGAGCGCCGCAGCTATGCCCCGGGTCAGCACGGCCAGAGGAGTGGTGCCCGTCTGTCCGACTACGGCAAGCAGCTGCGTGAGAAGCAGAAAATGCGTCGGGTCTATGGCGTGCTGGAGCGCCAGTTCCGCGGCTACTATTTCGAGGCCGACCGCCGCAAGGGCATTACCGGCGAGAACCTGCTGCAGCTGCTGGAAAGCCGTCTGGACAACGTGGTGTATCGCATGGGCTTCGGCGCGTCCCGTGCCGAGGCGCGCCAGGTGGTGCGTCACAACGGCATTCTGGTGAATGGCAAGCGGGTGAACATTCCGTCCTACCAGGTGCGTCCGGGTGACGTGATCGAGGTGGCGGAGCGCGCGAAGAACCAGCTGCGCATCAAGGCCGCCGTGGAAGCCGCGGAGGGCCGCGGCTTTCCGGAGTGGGTGTCGGTGGATACCAAGGCGCTCAAGGGTACCTTCAAGGCGCTGCCTGCCCGCTCCGATCTGCCGGCCACCATCAACGAGCATCTCGTGATCGAGCTTTACTCGAAGTAACCGCTTCTCAGGACATGGCTGCCCGGACCCACGGCGTCCGGGCAGCCCGCTAAAGGTACGAGGACCCATCCATGCAAAGCAGCGCTACCGAATTCCTGAAGCCGCGTGTCGTCGACGTGGAGCAACTCTCTCCGCTGCGCGCCCGCGTCGTGATGGAGCCGTTCGAGCGCGGTTACGGCCACACGCTGGGCAATGCCCTGCGCCGCATCCTGCTCTCCTCCATGCCCGGCTATGCCATCACCCAGGTGAGGATCGACGGCGTGCTGCATGAGTACTCTGCCATCGAAGGTGTGCAGGAGGACGTGGTGGACATCCTGCTCAACCTCAAGGGCGTGGCTCTCAAGCTGCACAACCGCAGCGAGGCCACCCTGCGCCTGGTCAAGAAAGGCAAGGGCGTGGTCACCGCCGGTGACATCGAGGCGACCCACGACGTGGAAATCATCAATCCGGATCACGTGATCGCCCACATCACCGGCAACACCGAGCTCAGCATGGAGCTCAAGGTGGAGCAGGGCCGGGGCTACCAGCCGGTGGCCTCGCGCCGCATCGAGGATCAGGAACACACCATCGGCACCATCATGATGGATGCTTCCTTCAGCCCGGTGCGCCGGGTGAGCTACACGGTGGAAAGCGCCCGCGTGGAGCAGCGCACCGACCTGGACAAGCTGGTGATGGACATCGAGACCAACGGCGTGGTGGATCCGGAGGAAGCGGTGCGTTATGCGGCGCGCATCCTCATGGACCAGCTGTCCGTGTTCGCCGAGCTCAAGGGCACGCCCGCGGTCACCGAGACACCGCGCGCCCCGGCCATCGACCCCATCCTGCTGCGTCCGGTGGACGATCTGGAACTCACGGTGCGTTCCGCCAACTGCCTCAAGGCCGAGAACATCTACTACATTGGCGACCTCATCCAGCGCACCGAAACCGAGCTGCTCAAGACCCCCAACCTGGGCCGCAAATCCCTCAACGAGATCAAGGACGTGCTGGCATCCAAGGGCCTGACCCTGGGCATGCGTCTGGAAAACTGGCCGCCCCCCGGGCTCGAGCACCACGGCAAGTAAGCACAGACCAACAAGGATAGACAATCATGCGTCACCGTCTAGGCAACCGCAAACTGAACCGGACTAGCAGCCACCGCCTGGCCATGCTGCGCAACATGACCAATTCCCTGCTGCGGCACGAGGTGATCAAGACCACCCTGCCCAAGGCCAAGGAACTGCGCCGGGTGGCCGAGCCCCTCATCACCTTGGGCAAGAAACCGACCCTGGCCAACCGCCGTCTGGCCTTCGACCGCCTGCGCGACCGGGAGATGGTGGTAAAGCTGTTCGAGGAGCTGGGCCCCCGTTATCGCAACCGGCCCGGTGGCTATCTGCGCATCCTCAAGTGCGGCTTCCGGCAGGGGGACAACGCGCCCATGGCCTATGTGGAACTCCTGGACCGGCCTGAGACCAGCACGGCGGCCGCGCCCGAAGGCGCCGCCGAATAAGCGCGCAGGCATAGGGCGCAACAGGGAAAAACCGGGTGCAAGCCCGGTTTTTTCATGGTGCGCCCGGCAGGGCGCACCCACTTGGAGGTGAAAGTCCTCTACTCGCCCGGCAAGGGGAAGAGTT